>CAYYGI010000105.1:0-5106 GCA_964471085.1 uncultured Acidimicrobiaceae bacterium | reverse complement strand
TATCTCCGATGCGCCGAGGCGGGTCAGAATGAAGGCGAGGACGAACGCTTCGTCGCGCCACAGGTCGTATCGGCCGGATCGAGCAAAATGACCGGCAGACATCTCCGTTCTCAAGAGCACTTCGGTCTCCGAAGTTGACTGCTCTCGGAGCCGCTGAACCCACTTGGTGGGCTCCCAATAGGCAACTCTCGGGTCGTTGAGACCTGCTGTGGCAAGTATCGGGGGGTACTCCACAGCGCCTACGTTCTCGTAGGGGGCATACGACGCTAGCCATCCATACTCCTCCTCGACCCGGGGGTTGCCCCACTCCTCCCACTCCACCACCGTCAGAGGCAGCTCGGCATCGAGCATCGTGTTGACAACATCAACGAAAGGCACCTCGGCAACGACAGCAGCGAACGCCTCCGGAGCAAAATTCAGAGCGGCACCCACAGTAAGCCCACCAGCGGATCCGCCTCGCGCTGCAATGCGAGCCCTCGCGCAGCGCCCACCGTCGACGAGGTAGTCAGCAACGTCGATGAAATCGGTGAAGGTATTGACCTTAGTCGCGAGTTTCCCGCCGTCGTACCAGGACTTGCCCATCTCCCCCCCACCACGCACATGAGCAACAGCGAAGGCCACACCGCGATCGAGGAGGCTAAGTCGGGCAATCGAGAATCGGATCGGGTACGAGATCTCGTATGCACCGTACGCGTAGAGGAGGAGAGCAGCGGTTCCATCAACCGCAGTGTCGACGTGCCTGACAAAACTCACCGGAATCTCTGTGCCGTCGAACGCTGGCGCCCAGAGGCGTTCCTGGACATACTCCTCTGGGTCATAACCACCAAGAACCGGAGTCTGCTTGAGTAGCACTCGCTCCTCGGTCCGGAGGTCAAGATCAAAGACGCTTCGAGGCGTCACGAATGACTCATACGTGTAACGAAGCTTGTTCGCCGTGTACTCGAGGTTGCCTTCCGGCGCAATCTCGTAGACCGGTTCATCGAAGACGACCGTGTGAAGCACCGCATCCTCGTATCGGAAGACTGCTGGCAGACCCCCCTCTCTCCCCCACACAAGCAGATGGTCTCGGAAGCACATCGGTGTCTCAAGCTTCCGGCCCGCAACCTGAGCAACGACCTCTCGTGGTGAACCGCCCTCTGCTGGGACCGTCAGAAGTCGACCATCGGCACCGTCATCATTGATCACGACCCAGAACACATCACCGCGATGATCGATGCTGTACTGGACACCTTCGCGCCTCGGAAGCACCTCTCTGGGCTCCGCTGTAGGGTCCGCTGCCGATATAACCCAGGCAGACTCTGTCACTGCAGAATCTGCAGCGATGACAATGTACTCCCCGGATCTCGTCTTCCTCAACCCCAGGTAGTAGCGGTCGTCATCTTCTTGAAGCACGAGCACATCTTCTGTTTGGGGGGTGTCGATCCGGTGACGCCAAATCTGGAAAGGGCGCAGCGCCTCGTCCGCCATGGTGTAGAACAGATACTTTCCATCCCGGGACCAGGCAAGCCCGTAACGGCACTCCTCGAGTACATCAGGGAGATCCTTGCGAGTCTCGATCTCCCGTATCCGCGTGGTGTAGCTCTCTGCCCCAGTGGTATCCGTTGAGTACGCCACGAAACGGTGATCAGCGCTGATCGAGAAATTCCCGAGCCGGAAGTAGTCGTGACCCTCAGCCTCAATGTTCTCATTGAGCACAAGCTCCTGTGGTCCCGCAGGAGCACCCTGCATCCGTACCCAGATCGGATACGACGCCCCCTCCTCCGTGCGCGTCGTATACCAGTAGTCACCGTACTGACTTGGAACCGCGAGATCGGTCTCTTGAGTGCGGTCCTTGATCTCTGTGAAGATCGCTTCTTGAAGCTCAGCCGTTGGAGCCATCATCAACTCCGTGTACTCATTCTCAGCATCCAAGTGTCGAATTACTTCCGGGTTCGACTTCTCCCGAAGCCAGAACAAGGGATCTTCGACAACTTCGCCGTGTATCGAACGAGTGTGTGGTTTTCTCTCTACGAAGGGTGCATGCATGGCTGGAACGTTACCGGCACTTCGGAGTGCCAGATACCTGAGGGCAGACTTGTTCAAGGGTTAGCGGAGAACTGCCCTGTAGGAGCCCAGATTGAGGATGGCGGCAGCGTTTGCGGGGGGAGGATCGAGGACTCGCCCAAGGCCTGCGGGTCCCGGAGCATGGACGAAGTCGATGAAGAATCGATACTTCCATGCATCTCCTGCAGGCCTTGATTCAATACGTGTCAGGTTCGCTCCTCGCAGGCCGAGTTCCGTGAGGATGAGTGCGAGAGACCCGGGGGTGTGCGACGCGGTGACAACGATCGTCGTCTTGTCGTCACTCTCATCGATTTCAGGTTCACCGACATGGAGCAGAACGAACCTTGTCGTGTTGTGAGCCTTGTCAAGGACATCATCGAGAAGCATGTCAAGTCCAAAGGCCGATCCTGCACTCGGTGGGGCGAGGGCTGCGACCGTCGGATCGCCTCTCTCTGCGACTTCACGGACTGCGCCGGCGGTGTCATTTGTAGGGTGGGTGTCAACGCCGAGAGAGAGGAGAGCGTACTCTGCCTGTGCGAGTGCTTCAGGATGCGAACGCACCTCTTTGATCTGGTCGATACGTGTACCGGGCATCGCGTGGAGAGCATGGCGCACCGCGACGAGGTGCTCGGCAAGGATCGAGAAACGAACACGACTTGCATCGCCAGGGAGCCGATCAAGGACAGGGAGCACAGAGCCGGTGGTGGAGTTCTCAATGGGGACGACGAGCCGGTCGATCTCCCCGGTCTCGAGTGCACCGAACGCCGCTGCAAATCCCTTATGACCGATGAACTCACCCTCAGAGAAGAGTTCAGTGGTTGCTTGGTAGCTGTAGCTGTGAGGTTCGCCCTGGTATCCAATCTTCATGCCGGTTTGGACCCTAACGTCGGCTGTGGTTCTCCAGTCACCGGATCACTCAGTGCGCTTGTCAAGCAACATTGCAATGTCTTGAACAATGACCTGCTCCTCGGCACCGAGGTCTTTCACGCCGTCATCCAGCATCACGTAGCAGAAGGGGCACGCGGTCGCGATGATGCTTGCATTCGTTGCGAGTGCTTCTTCGGTGCGCTCGATGTTCACATTCTTCCCTGCGTGCTCTTCAAACCAGAATTTGCCTCCACCGGCACCACAGCAGAATGCGTTCGTGCCGTTTCGTGGCATCTCAACTCGGATGCCGGTTGCATCTACAACGGTCCGTGGCGCTAAGAATGTGTCGTTGTGGCGCCCGAGGTAACACGCGTCGTGGAATACGATTGATTCACCTGTTGACGTCGGCACGAGGCGGCCCTCCTCAACAAGGGTGCTCAGCAACTCAGAGTGGTGGAGAACCGTGTATTCGCCGCCGAATTGCGGGTACTCATTGCCGAGCGTATTGAAGCAGTGAGGGCACTGCGTGATGATCTTGTCTACACCTAGGTCATTGAGCGTCTCTATGTTCTGGAGGGCAAGGCCCTGGAACACGTACTCATTCCCTGTCCTCCTGGCAGGGTCACCAGTGCAGAGCTCCTTGGCACCAAGAATGCCGAAGTCGACACCTGCCTTGTGGAGGAGGCGCGCGGTTGACACGGTCACGTTGCGATTACGGTCGTCGTAACTCCCAGCACACCCGACCCACATCAGGTACTCCGCTGTGACGCCTGGCTCTCCGAGACGCTTGACCTCAAAGTCGAGTTGGTCTGTCCAGTCTCCCCGTGTGTTCTGGTCCATTCCATAGGGATTGGAGGAGTTCTCCATCGAGACATACGCTTTGCCAAGCTCTGAGGGGAAATCAGCTTCCATCAGTGCCAGGTATCGCCGCATGTCAAGAATCTTGTCGACGATCTCGATTCCGACAGGACAAGCCTCATCACAAGCGCGACATGTGGTGCACGCCCAAAGCTCTTCAGGGGTGATGAGCTCAAAGACGTTCTCCGACGTGACAGTGATCGAGTCATCAACACCTACTGGGGGAGAGATTGGGGGTGTTGCTGTTGCGGCAGCGACTGTGCCGAGCTTCAATACGATCTCTCGTGGGTCGAGGAGTTTGCCTGTGATGTTGGCGGGGCAGACTGCTGTGCACCGTCCACAGACTGTGCATGCATCCGTATCAAGAAGCTGTTTCCATGTGAACTCAGCAACGGTGGATGCACCAATACTCTCGATGTCCGTTGCTTCCATGAGGTTCGGCATCTCGCGCATTGCACCTTTCGGCCGGTCGTGTGGGCCGAGCGCGAGGTTCGCTGGGGATGTGATCATGTGCCGAAGCTTCGTGGTGGGCAGCATGACGAGGAACACGAGGAAGGTAAGGACATGCGCGATCCACATGATCTGGTGAATGCCGCTCGCTGTAGCTGTTGGGACGAGGTAGGAGAGCGGATAGCTTACAAAGGACCACTGCTCGAAGGCGGGCCTTCCCACAACGGCGATACGGGCAGCTTCGGTGAAGAAGCCGGTGATAGCAATTGCTGCCAACGTCAGAAGTATCCATGCGTCCTCGGGTCGCGTCTTGGAAGCAATGCGTGGCGTTTTTGTCCCATATCTGCGGATTGCCGCCCAGAGCAGGCCGATGAGGAAGAGAACCCCGGCAACGTCAAGTGCAAAGGTGAATGCTTGATATACCGTCCCGTGGAGGAATTTGAGGGAGAGGGGGAGGAGATTGTCGATCTCGAGAGTTATCGTCCCAAAAAAGAGGACGATGAAGCCGTAGTAGATGAGCGCGTGCATGACTCCCGCCGAGGGGTCCTGCATGACGGTTTTCATCGAGATGCCTTCGTTGAAGCGATGCAAGCGCCTCTTGAAGTCACCGGTCCGCTTCTCCCAGCTCCCCCGCTCCCAGTTGCGCACCCTGAGAGCGAAGAGCCCGATCGAGACCGCAAGGAAAACCGCGACGGTGATGTAGAAGGTTGTGACTATGACAGGAGGGATGTTGCCGAAGACTTCGCGCCCTACGGCGTGGTCAGGTTTTGGGGTGAGGCCAGCAAGGAACCAGAGCGTGAACACGCTGGGAATCGAGAGAGCAGCTAGAACCCAGAGAATTCCAGAAGCGGTGACTCTGCGGCCAGCCTTTACCTCAGTTTTTGTCTC
>CAYYGI010000104.1:3680-5155 GCA_964471085.1 uncultured Acidimicrobiaceae bacterium | reverse complement strand
GCAGTGTTGAGCCTCCTCGCTGAACCGCCGAAGTGCAGGGAACTGTCAAGGGAGAGGCGTAAGATTCCGAAGAGATCACAGATGACGTCGGATGGGTTCATTGCATTGCTTATCTAAGTGGAGATGGTTGGTTGCGCCAGTTCTCGCTGCGCTGCTCTTCGGTATGACACCGTTCTCAGTAAACGAGGCTGTAGCTGAAGACTCGATGCTGATCAAGCGCGTCCAGTCGGATGGGGTAGCACGCTGGGAGCAAGTTTCGGGGGTTGCGTTCAGGGCGTTCTCCGCCGACAAACTGCGCGGGGTCATTGCAGTCTCCCAGGATGCTATTTTCAGTCACTCCGTTGTACCGAACGATCCGTTCTATCGCGATCAGTGGAACTTCGCACAGATCTACTCCGAGAGCGTGTGGGCCCTCGGAACGGGAGAGGGAGTCATCGTGGCTGTTGCAGACAGCGGCCTGACACCGGGACCGGATCTCGCGTGCAGGACGATTGTTGCCCCGTACGATGCTGTGAGCGGTGGCTTCCAGATGGCGGACATCGCGGACGGCACAGGCCACGGCACTCACGTGACGGGGACCATTGCTCAGTGCACAAACAATGCATGGGGCGTTGCTGGCCTGGCCCACGGTGTCGTAATTATGCCGATCAGGGTGTTGGACGACTCAGGTGTGGGCTCTGCTGCGTGGCTTGCAAACGGAATCGCCCACGCAGTCAGGAACGGGGCACACATCATCAACCTCTCTCTGGGTGTTGACTGCATTGGCGGTACGTGGCCTGAGTGTGGTGTAGCTGCTGTAGATATTGAGATCGCCGCGGCGCTCGCGGCTGGGGTTGTTCTGGTTGCGTCTGTCGGGAACGAATCGATTGAGATGATCCGGTATCCAGCGAACCATCCCGGAGTGATTGCGGTGGGCGCCACGAACAGCGCTCGGGAGAGAGCTGAGTACTCGAACTGGGGGAGAGAGCTTGATGTGATGGCACCCGGCGGAGACTATGTGGACCGTGACGGTGATGGTGAACCTGACGTGATCTGGCAGGAGACAATTGACGAATTCGGGGTCAGCGCGATTCTTGGGATGGTCGGGACGTCGATGGCGGCGCCGCATGTGTCTGCAACGGTTGCGTTGATGAAGCAAGCAAATCCGACGTGGACTCCGCTGCGGCACCGCTGTGTTCTTAGGGAGACAGCGAGGGACCTCGGGATAGCGGGCTTCGATGTGAGTACGGGAGCGGGCGAGATTGTGCCCTATGCAGCGGTGATGCACTCCGGGGAAGCCTGGTCCGACGTGGAGGGGGGGTGGTACGAGCCTGCTGTCAGCTTCGTTGCTGATGCACAGATTGCTGGTGGATACGCTGACTGCACGTTCCGTCCGAGTGCAGCTATTACCCGGGCTGAAGCGGTCACGATGCTTGTGCGAGCAATGGAGGTCGATCCTCTTGGGTCCCCGACGGGTATGTTCCACGACCTTCCAG
>CAYYGI010000104.1:0-3580 GCA_964471085.1 uncultured Acidimicrobiaceae bacterium | reverse complement strand
GATGATCGCCTCCTTCTGGAGGCCACCCGAGTCGGTGAGTACAGCGTGCGCGAACCGTACAAGACTCAACATGTCGAGATACCCAAAGGGTTCGAGAGCGATGACGTTCTTCGGCCAGACGAACCCGAATCGTTTCATCGCCCCAGCAGTGCGCGGGTGAACCGCGACCACGACCGGGAGGGGCATTGCATCAAAGAGCGTGAGGGCTTGAGCAAGGCGGTTCGCCGTATCGACATTCACAGGCCTGTGAATCGTGGCTGCCAAGTACTTCTCAGGTACGCCGAGACTGATGAGCCTCTCCTGGCTGAGGTGAGGGAGCGCTGCGTGCGCGGCGTCGACCATCACATCTCCTACGAAGGCAACTCCTTCGACGATGCCCTCCTGGGTGAGATTTGCAACCGCGGCCTCTGTGGGGCAGAGGAGAAGGGTGGAGACGTGATCGGTGAGAACACGGTTGATCTCTTCGGGCATCTCCCTGCGCCACGACCGGAGGCCAGCTTCAACGTGAGCAACGGGGATGTCGAGCTTCGCTGCAGCGAGTGCTCCAGCAAGAGTCGAATTCGTGTCCCCATATACCAAGACGCCTTGGGGAGAGACGTCCAGCATCACCGCTTCGAGCGCTTCGAGCATGCGACCCGTTTGGAGACCGTGGCTGCCAGAACCGATACCGAGATCAACCGCAGGGGTGGGGAGTGAGAGCTCCTCAAAGAGAGATGATGACATGGATGCGTCGTAGTGCTGCCCCGTGTTAACCAGGTACTCATCGGCAACGTGGGCGAGCTCCTTGCTGACGGGAGCAGCCTTGATGAACTGCGGACGTGCTCCAACAACGGTCAGAATTCTGGGTTGCATACTCCAAGGTTAGAGCAGGCTGTCTCGCGAAGCACGCAAGACGTCGGGCATGACACGACGCGAGAGAAGCTGTGCAGGGATCAATGGAGACAACTTGCTGGCCTCCCATCGACCCAGTTCCGCCACAGAGAGAAGGGGACCGCGCCAGAGTGTGCTCCTCAATTTCTTCTGCCTACTTGTCATTTCGGCTGGTGAGCAGGTAAGATTGTGATGCTGGTTGGGAGAGTACGACAGCGAATCTCGAAAGGTGGTTACATTCCATGGCGCTGCGCTTCGGAGTGGCCGGTTTGGGAAATATGGGGAGGCACCATGTGAGGGTCCTCTCCGAGATGGAAGACACAGACCTTGTTGCAGTCGCGGATCCCAACACGGATGCTCGCGAGCGAGCCGAACGCGAGAGGCCTGTCACTGCTTACAAGTCGTCACTGGAGATGTTCGAGCGTGCTGAACTCGACGCTGTTGTGCTAGCAGTCCCAACAATTCATCACGAAGAAGCCGCGGTGGCTGCCTTGGACGCTGGCCTCCACGTGCTCGTCGAGAAGCCTCTCGCCGCCTCCATCGATGGTGTTGCGAACATTCTCAGGCATCGGAGCTCAGGTCAGGTCGCTACGGTTGGCCACATCGAACGCTACAACCCGGCGGTCCTGAAGCTTGCCGAACTCCTCCGGTCCGGAGAGCTCGGACGGATTTTTCAGGTTCGAGCGCGCAGAACTGGACCGCTCCCGGTTCGGATCCAAGATGTCGGCGTCGTCACCGACCTCGCAACTCACGACCTTGACATGATGAATCATCTTGTACCGGGCAAGGTTCGCACTATTTTTGCTCTCACCGCCCAAAGAATCCATGCCATGCAGGAGGATCTCGTGACAGCGCTCCTCACGTTCGACTCTGAGGTCGTTGGTTTGCTCGACACGAACTGGCTCACCCCTGTGAAGATTCGCGAGATGACTGTTGTTGGCGATGCTGGCATGTACCGGTTGGATTTCATCAACCAGGATGTCTTCTTCTACGAGAACAGCTCGAATCCATATTGGAATGGCCGCAGCGGACGGGCCGGTGTCTCCGAGGGGAATATGGTCAGGTACCAGATTGAACGCCGAGAGCCTCTTGTCGTTGAGCTGGAGACGTTCGCCGGCGTTATCCGCGGCGACTTGGACCAAGCCGATCTCGTCTCCCTCGAAGATGGTGCTGTAGCCGTATCTCTTGCTGAGGCCGTCCTCGAATCGGCGAAGATGGGCATCCCCGTGATACCGAGGTTCACCGATGCAGAATCCACGAGCGAGCTCCCTGCCCTCTAGGTCGCCGTCGTCGAGACCGGTGTACGAGGTGGCAAAGAGGATCTTCGATGTCGCAGCAGCATCAGCAGGCTTTCTTCTTCTCCTCCCGTTCATGGCCCTGATTGCTGGTGCCATCCGCCTTGACTCACCTGGGCCGATCGTGTTTCGCCAGGAACGCTTAGGGAAGGATGGGCACCCTTTCGTGATGAGTAAGTTCCGAACGATGGTGACCGACAATGACGACTCTCAACATCGGGAGTTCATGATGCGACACGTCAAAGGAGAGTCTGAGTCGCGCGGCGACAGTTCCGGCGGCGGTTCCGGCGACAGTGTGTTTCTTCTCAGCGACGATCGCATCACGGTAGTGGGCCGGTTCCTTCGACGAACCTCACTCGATGAGCTCCCGAACCTGGTGAATGTAGTCGGCGGGTCTATGAGCATCGTAGGTCCAAGACCTCCGATCCCGTACGAAGCTGAGCACTACGATGCGCATGCAGCGCGACGTCTCACCGTGAAGCCTGGGATGACGGGTATTGCGCAAACAAGGGGGCGGGGGAGCCTCACGTTCGAGGCCATGGTGCAGTATGACCTCGAGTACATTGATGGACGGTCCTTCTGGATGGATGTGAAGATCCTGTGGGGAACGATCCCGGCGGTACTTTTGAAGCGAGGCGTGTAGGCGTTCCCGGAGCGGCGATCGTTCGCGAGCGGACTTAGTGGCTGCCAGTGATTCAAGTCGGGAATTTGTGAGATATGCACTATCATAAGTAAGAGGGCGAGAATCGAAGTGGAGTGTCGAGATGAATATCTCTTGGCTGAGAAAAAACCCTGGCGCGCGCATCGTCACTGCAACTGCCGTCGTACTTCTTGCCTTCGCTGGCGTGAGTTGTGCAGAACCGCAGGGCGCGTCGGAGATTGACCCGGTAACGACGACTGCCGGTATTACCGAGCCCGCGTCGGCTACGACCGTTCCCCCTATTGGCGAGCCGTACATTGGGCCGGGTCCCCAGAAAGGGGACGTTGTTGGAGTCGTTGGAGTCGCGCATGATGAGGTTGTGACTGTCTGGTCTGGACCCGGCATCGGCTCCAACGCAGTAACAACTCTTGGCCCCGTGGCACAGGACATCCCGCTGCTCAGCCAGGGTCGTCTCCTCCCAACGGGTGTTTGGTACGAGATTGACGCCCAGGGAGGTTCCGGTTGGGTAGATGCGTCTCTCATTGGGATGTTCGGGGCAACCGAGAACATCACCGATGAGGTCGTTGGCGCAATAGGGACACCCCCTGCTGCCGCCAGCATGGTTGAGCTTGGAAGCCTCGTTGCTGACCTCTTCGTCAGTGAGGAGTCGGAGGTTCTAATAGCGCTTGTGGCTCTGCCGACTGAGACCGTCTCCACCTCAGTGACGTATGACGTGATCGGTTTTCGTGATGATTCTCTCCTTGGCTACCGGCTT
>CAYYGI010000103.1:0-5242 GCA_964471085.1 uncultured Acidimicrobiaceae bacterium | reverse complement strand
CCGGCGAGCTGAAATGAGTCATCACCGCGGGTCTCGGCGGCTCGGCTGTAATCGCTGTTGCCGTCGTCACTGCCACCTCGACATTCGCATCGACGAAGACGACGATATCCACCTCGGCTATTGCCAGAGCCAGCTCAGGCGTTAGCTGCACGACCGAGCGGACCTCAACTCCCGGGAGTCGTAGGGCCTCGACCCTATCGGCAACGGCCCGACCTGCGCCATCGTCCGAGCGCAAGTCGCTTCCGTAGCCGATCACCAGTGAGTCCATCAGTTCCGCTTCAGCCTCTCCGCACCGAGGACACCACGGTCCCCTCATGGTCGAGCAGTCTCACGTCTAGCGGCATCTTGCCAACCGCGTGCGTGGAACAGCTAAGACACGGATCGAAGGCACGGATTCCAGCTTCGATCCGGTTGAGTACCGGTTCGGGGATGTCGTGACTATCAATCCACTCCTGAGCGATCTGGAGAATTGTGGCATTCATCGCCAGGTCGTTCTGCCCGGTGGCGATGATCATATTGACGGCTTCGACAAGACCGTTCGGGTCCACCTTGTAGTCGTGGAAGAGCGTTCCCCGTGGTGCTTCGGAAACGCCCACGGCGTGATGGTGGTTGATCCCGGCTGTCGCCCGGACCAGGGGATCGGTAATCGAGGCATCTTCAAGGAACACTCGCATTAACTCAGTCGATGCGAGAATCTCGATCAACCGGGCGTAGTGGTAGAAGAATGACGAGTTTGCCGTGCCGCCTGCCCTCTCCCGATAGGCCAGGAGAGCCTCATCGGCACCGGGAGCACCCATGGTCTTGCAAACATTGAGCCTGGCCAGCGGTCCGACTCGGTAGATGCCTTTGTTGATGTTCTCGCCGGCATCGACCAGGGGCTTGAAGTAAGGAGACTTCAAGTACGAGTCGTGCCGGACCGCCTCGCCGATAAATGTGCGGTAATCTGCAGGCTCGATGTGATCGGCGACCGTGCTTCCCTCGGAGTCAACGAACTTGAGATGGCCGTCGTAATGCTCCCAGAGGCCGTCATCGTTGGCTAAGCCAAGGTGCAGGCTCGGAAAGAAACCGAACGTGTTGATCTCGCGCTCGAACCTGTCGAGCATCGAAGCGAACAGTTCCAGTACGTGTTCCGCCGTCTGCTGTGCCTCGTCGAGACCGGCGAGCATGTTGGCTCGGGCCTCCTCAGTCAAAGCATTTGCGACTCCACCCGGCACAATGCCTGGGGAGTGGACTTTGCGGCCCGCTATCCCTTCGATGATGCCCTGGGCAAAGCCGCGTAGCCGGATTCCCCTCCGCGCCAGTTCGGGCTCAGCGCTCATCAAGCCGAATATATTGCGCACCACCGGGTCGGCATCCCAGCCGAGCAGTATGTCCGGCGAACTGAGATGGAAGAAGCTCAACGCATGGCTTTGGATTATCTGCGCAAGGTTAGCCAGACGCCTCAGACTGATCGCGGTTGGCGGTATTTTGACACCCATGATCGCATCGCCGGCCTTCGCCGATGCCAGCAGATGGCTTACCGGGCAGATGCCACATGTACGGGCCGTGAGACTGGGCATCTCCCAGACTGGGCGGCCCTTGCAGAACTCTTCGAACCCGCGGAACTCGGTGACGTGAAATCTGGCAGTCTCCACCCGCCCTGCTTCGTTGAGCACGAGCGTTATCTTTGCATGACCCTCGATCCGGGTCACCGGATCAATCATCACTGTCTTGTGCATGGTTACTCCTCAACCTGGTCGAATGGCTTCGCCCCGATTTGGGGGAAGGGTGCCCTCGATGAGGGCTTCGAGCGCGGCCCGAATCCGGTCGGCCGAGGGAGGGCATCCGGGAAGGAACGCATCCACGGTGATGACCCTGTGCAGCGGCAATACCTGGGGCAGCAGTAGCGGAAGGATTCCGACCGCGGAGGGAATCTGCCCATCGCGATCTGGGGCCTCCACGTAGACGCTGTGCAGAATCCTCTGCGGGTCACCGAGAGGATTGCGCATAGCCGTGACGTTGCCAGATACCGCACAGTCTCCGAACGAGATGATGATCCGTGACTTGGCGCGGATCTCACGTGCCATCTCGAGGTTGTCTTCGTTAGCAATGGCTCCTTCGACCAGCGTCACGTCAACATCGGCTGGAAAGATCTTGATATCGGTGATTGGGCTGTAGACCACGTCGGCTACCTTGGCCAGCTCGAAGAGCCATTCGTCCATGTCAAGGAACGACATATGACAGCCAGAGCACCCTCCCAACCACACCGTGGCAATGCGTGCCTTCGTCATGTTGCCTCATCCGGGCTAAGCCACTCGTTCTGATTGCGAGCCAACGCGAGCCTCTGGATCATCCCGGGATCGTGTTCCATCTCTCCAATGGCACGGCCCTGATAGGCCAGCGAGCCCGTCGGACAGACAGCAACACACTTGCCGCACCATGTGCACGAGAGCGACTCGCCCCACGGCGCATTCATGTCGGTCACGAGAGTTGCATGCTCGCCGCGGTAGCTGATGTCCCACACGTGAGCGCCTTCGATCTCGTGACAGACTCGGATACAGCGAGTGCAGAGGATGCAACGGTTCGGATCGAAGATGTACTTCGGGTGGCTGGCATCGATTTCGCGCGATGGCGACTGATAATCGTACCGAACGTGGTCCATGCCGCAGTGGACGGCCATGTCCTGGAGCTCACAGTCGTTGTTGGCAACACAGACGGCACAGACATGATTGCCTTCGGCAAAGAGCAGCTCGAGGATCGACCTGCGATACGCACGCAACCGCGGAGTCTCGATCATGACTTCCATATCGGGAACAACCTGCGTGGCGCAGGCGAGCGGAAGTTGATGGCCTTCCGTAACCTCGATGATGCAGAGGCGACAGCCGCCCCACACCGAAAGCCCTTCGAGAAAGCACAACGACGGGATGAAGATTCCGTTGCGTCGGGCGCATTCGAGGAGTGACTCGCCGACGATTCCTTCAACTTCGATTCCGTCGAAAGTGACCGCAGCGGTCTGGAGCCTATCCGACATGGTTCACCTCCACCTCAAGCAAAGCCTCGTATTCGGGTCGGAAATACTGCAAGGTGCTGATCACCGGGTTCGGTGCCGATTGCCCGAGCCCGCAAAGACTTGTGTCGCGGACCACGGTGCAGAGCTGCTCGAGGTCTTTGAGATCCTGTCTGGTCCCTGTGCCTCCATTGATGCGCTTCAACATGTTGTGCATCTGTACGGTCCCGGCGCGACATGGTGTGCACTTACCGCAGCTCTCTTCTCTGGAGAATTCCATGAAGTACCTCGCGACGTCCGGCATGCTGACCGTGTCGTTCATGATGATCAGGCCACCAGAACCCATGATCGACCCGAGTTCCCGAAGACTCTCGTAGTCAACCGGCGTGTCAAGGTATTCGGCGGGGATGCATCCACCCGACGGCCCGCCGGTCTGAGCTGCCTTGAAGTGGTGCCCATCGGGGACACCGCCTCCGATTTCTTCGACGATCTCGCGTAGCATTGTCCCCATGGGAACCTCGATCAGGCCGGTGTGGGTGATGTCACCGGCGAGAGCGAAGACTTTGGTGCCTGTACTTTTCTCTGTTCCAAGAGAGGCAAACCAGTCGCCGCCCTTGTTGATGATGGGAGCAATGTTGGCAAGGGTTTCGACGTTGTTGATCATCGTCGGTGCTCCCCACAGCCCGCTCTCTGTAGGGTAGGGAGGGCGGAGACGGGGCACACCGCGGTGACCTTCGATGGATGCCAGCAGCGCCGTCTCTTCGCCGCAGACGAAAGCACCGGCTCCGATCCTCACTTCGACCTTGAGATCGAAGTCGGTGTCGAGGATCTTTCGACCGAGCAGGCGGTTGCGTCGTGCTACACGGATAGCGCGTTCGAGTCGCTCTACTGCTCTCGGATATTCGGCACGCACGTAGATGTAGGCATGCGCGGCACCCGTTGCATATGCCGCGATGGCAATCCCCTCGAGTAGCCGGTGCGGGTCGTCCTCCATGATGGTGCGATCCATGTAGGCACCGGGATCACCTTCGTCTCCGTTAGCAACCACATACTTGGTGTCGCCTGGGGCTGCCGCGAGGAACGCCCATTTGGTTGCCGTTGGATAGCCGGCACCACCACGCCCACGGAGACGTGAGGCCCTGATCTCTTCGACGACATCCGCAGGCTTCATCGTCGTCAGAGCCTTCTCCAGTGCCAGGTAGCCGCCGTGGGAGACGTAAGACTCGATCCGGTCCGGGTTGATGATGCCGGCGTTGGCAAGAACCACTCGGTGTTGACGGCTAAAGAACGGAATGTTGGCATCGAGGCGGTACTCCTGCACCGGTTCGTCGTTGAACACATGGCTCGTGATGATCTCGACACCTACCTCCGGGGTGACCTTCTGGTACATCGTCTCGTCACCACCGCGGTGGAGCACGCGCAACAGGGGTCCCGCGCTACAGAGACCCATGCATCCAGTCGGGATGACCTGGATCTCGGAAGCAAGGTTCTCGGATTCAACCGCGCCTGTGAGGGCCTTAATCGTTGCTCCAGCACCTGCTGACTGGCAGGCAGTGCTGGCACAAGCTTTGACGCGCCAGGGAGTCCGGTAGCGCTCTTGACGGTCTCGCTCTGCTACTTCATGGAGGTCGATCGGGGCTGGCATCAGGCCGCACCTTCCATTGCTTCTGCGACGAGATCGACGATCGATGCGCTGGTCTGTTGGCCGAGGACCTCGCCGTCGAGCACAACAACTGGCGCCAGCCCGCATGCGCCGAGGCAGCGGGCCATCTTCAGGGTGAGGCTGCCGTCCTCTGCGGTTCCCCCGGCGGGTACGCCATAGGTCTCACTGACACTCCTCACGATCTCGTCAGATCCTTTGACGAAACATGCAGTCCCGGTGCACACCGTGCAGGAGTGATCTCCCGGGGGGTCAAAGGTAAAGAGCTGATAGAAGGTCGCCACTCCGTAGACCTTGCTCGGTGGTAGTCGGAGCGCCCGTGCAACGTACATCAGGATGTCTTCCGACAAGCAGCCGAAGACGTCCTGGGCAATGTGCAGGGTCTCAATGAGTTGATCTTGGGCGTAGCGCCCCCGTTTCAGGTGCTTGTCAACGAGGCTGAACCTGTTGTCACCAGACGAATGGTCAAGCTGTCGCCGGGTTGAATCATTGGAGACACGGTGCGTTGTACCGCTCATACATCCTCACTCGGGCGTCACACCTGATTTTACCATCAGAGGGGCAGATTGTCGAAAGGAGAAGGACCCATCCAGCCC
>CAYYGI010000102.1:1731-5273 GCA_964471085.1 uncultured Acidimicrobiaceae bacterium | reverse complement strand
GTGTCCGGTGAGAGTTCGGCTCGCAGGGAGTCGGCATCCGGGCTGGTAACGAGGCCGATCGTGATCTCCCCCTCCCCCCCTGCTGAGCTGACTACGACAGTCTCAAGGCTAAAGATCCGCCCGATGATGTTGATGCGGGTGTCGACGGATTGGATGCGGTGGCGGGGCAGGTCCGTCTCGACCTTCTTGAGGATACCGACGCGCCATTGGAGGAGGTCGGGACCGACCCGGTAGCGCCCGGTGAGGTACCGCACGACGACTGGAGCAATGGCAAGGGAACCGAGGGCGAGCATGACCAGGTCAACAACGGCGTCGCGCCCAACGCCGCTCAAGATGAGGAAGAGACCGATCAGGACACGGGGGAGGCGTTGGAGGACATCGTCTGCAATGGTGGCCGGATGAAGACGTAACCACTCCTGGCCGTTCTCGGGCTGAGGCACCGCCGCGGGGTCGTCGGTAGTGGGATATCCCGGCTCGGTCACACCTGTGGCTCCGCTGCATCGTCTCTGGACACATTACTTGGAGCCTCGTTATCTGGGGCATTGTTATCTGGGGCATCGTTACCTGGGGCATCGTCTCTGGACGCGTTACCTGGGGCATTGTCTCTGGACGCGTTACCTGGGGCATTGTTGGAGACATTATCTGAGGCCTCCGGGCTGAGCTCGGCGCGGAGATGTTCAGCAACGTCGGCCATGAGGTCTCTGACGCTGACAGCCGGGGTGTAGACCCCGGCTGTGCGCACAACCAGTGTTGCTAACTCGTAGCGGCGCTGGAGCGGACCTGAGGTGACTTCGACGAACTGGACCCGGTCTCGCGGGATCCCCTTCCACACCTTCCGGTAGACACCGGATCGGGTCTCGAACGTCTTTTCGTCGAGGCGCCAGCCCACTGCTCGCCAAGCAAGCCGGGTCCAGATCCACCCGAGAGTGAGATAGGTCAGGGCTACAAGGGAGGGGAGAAGGAGAGGAGGGAAGGGCAACTCGACGAAGCGCCGAATGAGCGAATCGGCAAAGACGAGTGCAGCTAAGAGAAGGAGCAGTATGAAGCCGAGACGTATCCGCGTCACGAGCAACGCCTTGGCCGGCAGGGCCTCGAACCCAGGTGTGTTCCACATAGTTGGGATGATACCAAGACGCCGCTCCCTTCCTGCGTACACCGCTCTGCCTCTGCCTCTGCCTCTCTCGCCTTCGACGGTACGCGGTCGGCCAAGTTGGTGGCTATCGCGCCGAGTGGGCATCCGAGTCCTCGCTGCATATAGAATTCAGATTCGCGACTAACTGAATGAGCAACAGCGACAAGGGAATGTGCAATGGCTACGACAGATCGAGACACCGGTACTGACACAGTCAAGCGGGGGCTTGCGGAGATGCTCAAGGGTGGTGTGATCATGGATGTCGTGTCAGCAGAGCAGGCTCTGATTGCCGAAGAGGCAGGGGCGTGCGCTGTGATGGCGCTCGAGCGGGTGCCCGCCGACATTCGAGCGCACGGGGGAGTGGCTCGCATGGCTGACCCTGGCCGGGTCGAGGAGATCGTAGCGTCGGTCTCTATCCCTGTCATGGCCAAGTCACGTATTGGGCACTTCGTCGAAGCCCAGGTTCTTGAATCGCTCGGTGTCGACTACATCGACGAGTCTGAGGTGCTGACTCCTGTCGACACAAACCACATTGATAAGCACGCGTTTACCGTGCCTTTCGTCTGCGGGGCGAAAGATCTTGGAGAGGCGTTGCGCCGAATTGGCGAAGGCGCAGCAATGATCCGCACGAAGGGGGAGCCCGGCACAGGCGATGTTGTTGAAGCGGTACGTCACATGCGCACGATGAACTCGCAGATCGCCTGGCTCACGACCGTTGGTCCGAACGAGATGATGAACGCCGCGAAGGAGTTGGGAGCGCCCTACGACCTTGTAAAGGATGTGGCGGCAACGGGGAGGCTCCCCGTCGTCAACTTCGCTGCCGGTGGCATTGCAATTCCCGCAGATGCTGCGCTGATGATGCAACTTGGTTGTGATGGTGTATTCGTTGGGTCGGGGGTCTTCAAGTCAGACAATCCGGAGGAGCGGGCGCGAGCAATCGTTGAAGCAACAACGTTCTACCAGGACGCTGAACGGATCGCCAGAGTATCGCGGAACCTCGGTGAGGCCATGGTGGGGATCAACATTGAGGAGCTTCCCCCTGCCGAGATGATGCAGAATCGCGGCTCATGATCGTTGGCGTCCTCGCATTGCAGGGAGACTTTCGGGAGCACATAGCGATGTTGGAAGAGCTCGGCGTTGCAACCGTTGAGGTCCGCACACCGCACGAGCTTGAAGCTGTGGATGCGTTGGTGATCCCCGGGGGTGAGTCAACTACGATTGGCAGGCTTGCATCGATCTACGGCCTCATTGAACCTATCCGAGAGCGCTGCGCTGGGGGGATGCCGGTGCTTGGAACGTGTGCGGGGATGATCTTTCTTGCCTCGTCGACAACCGATGGGGATCTCGTCCAGCTTGGTGTGCTCGATGCCCGTGTGCGGCGCAACGCGTTTGGTCGGCAAGTTGATTCTTTCGAGGCAGACGTTGACGTTGTGGGGTTTGATACACCAATGCACGCCATCTTCATTCGGGCGCCGTGGATGGAGAAGATCGGCTCGCAGGTCGAGGTTCTTGCCGAGGTCACAGACCCGGAGGGTGAAGCCCGCCCGGTGTTGGTTCGCCAGGGTCGTATTCTTGCGACATCGTTCCATCCCGAGCTCACGGGGGATGCGCGCCTACACGAAATGTTGGTGGCGCTTATCAATGCACCATTGAGAGACGTGTGAGGAGAAGTAGTGGCAGGACATTCAAAGTGGGCGAACATCAAGCACCGCAAGGGTCGCCAGGATGCAAAGCGCGGCAAGCTCTTCGCGAAACTCACGAAAGCAATCGAGTCGGCGGCTCGCAACGGCGGTGCCGACCCTGAGGCCAACGCAACGCTTGCAACCACTATCCAGAAGGCGAAGGACAACTCTGTCCCGAAAGACAATATTGAACGTGCTGTAGCCCGGGGGGCTGGTGATGTTGGTGGTGTCGATTACATCGAGACGTTTTATGAGGGATACGCCCCAGGGGGTGTGGCGCTCTTTGTCCAGATACTTACGGACAATCGGAATCGAGCCGCGTCAGCCGTACGATCCACGTTCTCGAAGAACGGCGGGAGCCTCGGTGAGCCTGGATCGGTTGCATATCTCTTCGAGCAGAAGGGGTACATCCTTGCAACCGGGGAGGAGGACGTGCTCATGATGGCCGCCCTTGAAGGTGGCGCAGAAGACATCACCCAGGAGGGGAGTCAGTGGGAGGTGGTGTGTGCTCCGAGCGACCTGTCCCGGGTGCGTTCGAGCCTTGAGGATGCCGGAGTGCAGATCGACTCTGGTGATATCACATACCTGCCTTCTACCTCGATCTCCGTGGACGCGTCCTCAGCGCCAAAGGTGCTCCGCCTCGTCGACGCACTCGAGGATCTCGACGATGTCCAAGCCGTATTCGCGAACTTCGACATCCCTGATGAAGTCCTCGCCGGCTTCGAGTA
>CAYYGI010000102.1:0-1631 GCA_964471085.1 uncultured Acidimicrobiaceae bacterium | reverse complement strand
CTCTCTGTCGCCGGTCTTGCCGGGGTTGTTCTCATAACCGTAGTTGTTGCTTTGGTGGCAGGCATTCTCGGTACCTGGTGGGCTGCTCTCGGCACCGCATCGGTGCTGGTCGCGGCGCTTCTCCTCTGGAACGTGGCCAAGGGCTGGGTGCCGCGTCGCATCATCCTTGAGCTCGATCTCACACAAGGGGTGATCGAGCAGGCACCCGTTTCGCCGCTCGCGAAGGCGGTGACCGGCGGCGCCTACACGGTGCGCGACGTTGTCGATGTGCTAGCGAGGGCTCGCGCAGATAAGCGGGTGGTAGGCGTCGTAGCCAAGGTGGGATACAAGAAATACGGTGTGGCCAGGGCACAGGAGATCCACGACGCGGTGGTGTCTTTTGCTGCATCGGGGAAGCCGACCGTGGCATACGCCGAGGGTCTGGCCGAAGGGGGGTCGGCTGCGGCGCTGCCAGAGATGTTGATAGCGACTGCGTTCGACGAGTTCTACCTGCAACCGGGGAGCGGCCTCAGCGTGCACGGTCTGGTCTCGCGCTCGGTATTCGTGCGCAGGGCGCTGGAGAAGCTCGGCATCGTGCCCAGCTTCGATCACCGCCACGAGTACAAGGCTGCAATGTATCTGCTCACCGAGGATCACATGGTGGAACCGCATCGTGAGCAGATCGATGCGCTGAGCAGATCAATGTACGACCAGCTCGTAAGCGGCATCGCGACTGGGCGGGGCCTCGACGAGTCCGTTGTGCGCGAGGCGATCGATCGTGCTCCTCTCTTGGCATCGGAGGCCCTCGATGTGGGCTTTGTAGATGAGCTCCTCTACCGCGACGAGGTGTATGACCGGGTGGAGAGAGGGTGGGGTGCCAACTCTAAGAAGCTTGAAGCTGCCGAGTATCTCAAGCGAGCCGGCAGGCCCCACCGTCGCGGGCCGACCGTGGCCCTCGTCTACGGCACAGGAATGGTTGTCCAGGGCAGATCGTGGTTCGATCCTCTCACCATCGAGCCGTCGATGGGGTCCGACGACCTTGCAAAGACCTTTCGGTCGGTGATCGAGAACAAGAAGGTGAAGGCGATCGTTTTCCGGGTAGATAGTCCGGGAGGCTCGGCGGTGGCATCTGGAGTGATCGGACGCGCAGTCGACCAGGCGCGCCAAGCAGGTAAACCGGTGATCGTCTCGATGGGGGATGTAGCGGGGTCAGGGGGGTATTGGGTGGCGGCTACAGCCGACAAGATCGTGGCCCAGCCGGGGACTATCACCGGCTCGATCGGAGTTGTCACTGGCAAGCTGGTGACAAAGGAGGCATGGGCCAGAGTGGGTGTCACCTTTGATGAGGTTCACTACGGGCAGAACGCAACGTTTCACAGCGCAGACCAGGATTACACCGACTCTGAGCGAGTCCGACAGCAGGCTCAGCTCGACTCGATCTATGACACGTTTGTTGCCAGGGTGGCCGAGGGGAGAAGCATGGATCCGGCCGATGTGCACCAAGTCGCCAAGGGCAGAATCTGGAGCGGGGCGGACGCGGTGCGCAACGGTCTCATTGACGAGGTTGGCGGATTCGAGCGTAGTTTCGCACTCGCTGCTGAAGCGGCGGGGATTGACCCGGAGAAGTTCCGAGTGGAGGTGTTCCCGAAGCC
>CAYYGI010000101.1:0-5288 GCA_964471085.1 uncultured Acidimicrobiaceae bacterium | reverse complement strand
GCTCTATGCGTAGCCGTTGAACTCAACGGGATAGGCGGGGGCGTAATCAAGGAGCTCATCGATGATCTCATCCATGTTGTCAAGGCTCGGCTGGTCGTAACGCTTCTTCAGAATCTCAGTAATCACCTGCCCGAGCAACATCATGTGCTCCTGTTTTAAGCCAGCCGTTGTAACCGCACCCGTCCCAATGCGAATACCCGACGTGACAAAGGGCGACCTCGGGTCGAAAGGAATCGAGTTTCGATTAAGCGTAATCCGCATATCATCGAGAACACGAGCAGCTTCCTGACCAGTGAGATCCGGGTCAAGGGAGCGCATATCTGCAAGGAACATGTGGTTCTGCGTCCCACCGGAGACGACTCGAGCACCCATCTCATCCATGCTGTCGGCTAACACTGAAGCATTCCGCACAACCTGGATCGCGTACTGAGCGAACTCCGGGTGAGCTGCCTGTTTGAAACACAGCGCCTTTGCTGCGATCTGATGATTGATCGGCCCGCCCTGAACTGAGGGGAAGACTGCTCTATCAATCGCGCTTGCATACTCGCGCTTCGAGAGTATCAACCCGCCTCGTGGACCACGCAACGTCTTGTGTGTCGTAGCCGTGACAATGTCTGCATACGGCACCGGATCAGGGTGTGAACCACCCGCAATCAGACCAATGATATGCGCTGCATCAACAAGGAAGATAGCGCCTACTTCATCCGCGATAGCACGAAACGCCGCCCAGTCCAGGATTCGCGAGTACGCCGAGTAGCCCGCGATGATCATCTTCGGTCGATGCTCAATAGCGATCCTGCGAACCTCCTCCATATCAACTCGTTCGGTCTCGCGATCCACACCGTAGGCCACGAAGTTGAAGAGGCGACCTGAGAAGTTGACCGGCGAACCATGCGTGAGGTGCCCTCCCTGATCGAGGCGCATACCCAGGATCGTATCTCCCGGCTCTAACACTGCTAGGTACGCAGCCATGTTGGCTTGGGAACCCGAGTGTGCCTGCACATTCACATGCTCGGCACCAAAGAGACTCTTCGCCCTCTCAATAGCGAGCTCCTCAATCTTGTCGACAACCTCACAGCCCTCGTAGTAGCGCCGGCCGGGATACCCCTCCGAGTACTTGTTCGCCAACGCCGAACCAGACGCTTGCATCATGGCGTAGCTCACAAAGTTCTCCGACGCAATGAGTTGGATCTTCGATCGTTGCCTATGCGTATCTCGTGCAATGAGCGCTGCAAGTATCGGGTCGGCTTCAGCTAGCGGGGTCATGTCTGTCATCTGGCTCCCTCCATCAATCAGCTTACCTGAATCTACGGTGACTCCTCGGCGAGCACTTCTCGTACCTTGTGGAAAAATTTATCCCCAAGTGCTACCGCTGGCAGCGGTAGAAGCATCGCGATCATCGCGTACACCGTGTGATCCACCCAGTAGACCCCTACTGCAAGCAGCGCCACGAGCCCTACCGCCACGAGACGCGCAATACTTCGATGCGTGTCACCAACAGGGGGCAGGACGTACGCACCTCCAACGCCTAAGGCAATGACCGGGGCTGCAACCGCGTAGAGGTGCCCTTCATCGGTCGGGGAGAGCACCACGAAAGCCGTGAGCGCCGTGAGCGCATACATTGCCGCACGGAACGAGTTCGAAGCCGCGCCCTCAAGGCCACTCATCGCAGCAGTCCCGTACACCGCCAAAACAATGCCTCCCGCAATGATCGCCAACCCCATCGTCCAATCTCCCTGGAGGACCAGGAGCCCGATCCAGAACCCGATTGAGCCGATCAGCGTCCCAACCCCGATGCCGAGCCAAGAGCTCCCCGTCAAGGACGAACCGGACCCGGACGCAGCACCACCTCGGAGGGCTCGGTCAGATCAAGAAGAGTTGAAGGGCCCTCACCTCCCGCCTCCCCGGGCAGAAATGTCAGCACCTCTCCGTTGAGCACCTCAACAGCTTCCTCATGTGTCCTCACCACTTGATCATCCTCGCGGTTGACCGATGTCACAACAAGCGGCCCCGTCAACTCAAGAAGTTCAAGCGCGACTGGATGATCTGGGCACCGGAGCGCAATTGTGCGCTTTTTCTTGTCCCCGAGCCACTCGGGAACCGTGTCGAGGCGCGGCACCACCAGCGTCACAGCCCCAGGCCAGTGCTGATCAGCAAGATCAAGAGCGCGGTCCGTCAACGCACCGAGCAGGAGTCCCTGTTCCACGGACGCTACGAGGATCGAGATTGGTTTGCTGTCATCACGCCCCTTCAGCTCATACAGTCGCTCAAGGGCCGATTCATCATACGGGTCGGCCGCGAAACCGTAGACGGTATCGGTCGGCACTCCAATGATCTCGCCTCGCTTGATAGCTCTTGCTGCTGTGGCAACGTCCATTCACCCTCCTGGTAGATTCAGTTCAACGCTACCGCAGTGGGTAGCTTCCTATGACGTATCGGTCACGTCCTGTCAGATCCTCAACAATAGTCGCATCGTATCGGCAAAAGAGGTCTTTGATGCGCTCCCCGTGGAACTCGGAGATCTCACACGCAATCATCCCCCCCGGTGCCAACCAATCAGACGCGCCATGCGCAATTGCACCAAGCACTTCCTCCCCGGTGCTCCCCGCAACAAGAGCTATCTCCGGCTCGAAGAGCACGTCACGGGGTACATCAGCAAGCTCGTGGCGAGCCAGATACGGCGGGTTGGCAACCAACACATCAACCGAGCCACGCAGAGTGTGTGGCAGCGGATCGAAGAGATCTCCGAGGAGTACCTCGACATCGAGGTTGTTTCGGGTAGCGTTCTCGCGCGCCACAGTCACAGCATCTCTCGACACATCCACCGCGTACACCGCGGCTAAGGGGAAGTGCGCTTTGAGAGCGAGTGCAAGATTCCCACTCCCCGTGCACAAATCAACGATCACTCTCGGGGCACCAGCTATTGCAATCACCTGTTCAAAGAGGTACTCAGTCTCAGGCCTCGGGATCAGCACCCGGTCGTCAACGAGGAGTTGAATGCCGAGCTCCACGGGCCCGAACGGCGCTCCTCCCTCAATGTACTGCAGCGGTTCGTTCAAGAGCCTCCGCTTCACGAATCTGGTGAACTCGTTCTGCTGTCGTGGGGAGACCTTGCAACCCAGAAGGAGATCTGACCTTGTGCGGCCTGTAGCAAGTGCCAGAAGCCGGAGTGCCTCGTGGCGTGGCAGATCACACGGCTCAGCAAGGAGGTCGCGTGCCCACATGAGTCAGCCCCCCTCGGCAAGCCTCTGGGCAATGTCGTCAGCAATCAGCGCATCATGTAGCTCGCTGAGGTCGCCTTCAAGAATAGCGGGGAGCGAGTGCACCGTGAGCCCGATGCGATGATCGGTGACACGCCCCTCCTTGAAATTGTAGGTTCGGATTTTCTCTGCACGCACACCGGAACCGACCTGTGTCCTGCGCACTGATGCGCGCTCCCCCATCTGTTCAGCAACCTGGAGCTGATAGAGCCTGGCGCGCAACACGCGCATTGCTTTCATCTTGTTCTGAAGCTGCGACTTCTCATCTTGACAGGACACAACGATGCCTGTTGGGAGATGGGTAAGGCGGACAGCCGAGTCTGTCGTGTTCACGGACTGGCCACCAGGGCCCTGGGAGCGCATCGTCTCAAGGATGAGATCCTTCTCGTGCAATTCAACCTCAACAGCTTCAACTTCGGGGAGCACAGCAACAGTCCCCATCGAGGTGTGGATCCGACCCTGGGACTCCGTCTTGGGAACCCGCTGGACACGGTGCGGGCCAGCCTCGTACTTGAAACGAGAGTATGCCCCCCTCCCTTTGACAGCGAACGTTGCTTCCTTGATACCCCCACTATCAGTTGGTGTGACAGCGATCGACTCCGTGGACCATCCTGAGCGCTCCGCGAAGCGCTCATACATCCGGTACAAGTCACCGGCCCACAACGCAGCCTCGTCCCCCCCTGTAGCCGACCGGATCTCGATGATGACATCCTTGTCGTCGTCTGGGTCCTTCGGAACCAGGAGGAGACGCAACTCTGCTTCATGAGAAGCAATCTCCGCTCTCCCCTCCGAAATTATCTCCTCCAAGTACACAACCATGTCGGGATCCTGCTCAAGGGCAGCAAGTTCGCTTGCATCAGCAATCTCGGACTCGGCTGCAAGAAAGCTACGGAATGTTGCAACAACTGCTTTGAGTTCGGCGTGTTTGGTCGAGGCCTCGCGATATCGATTCTGGTTGCCGAGCACGTCGGGGTCGAGAAGGCTCTGCAACACCTCCTCGAATACTGTCTCGATCGCGATCAGACGGTTACGAAGAGCATCATCCATCGGCTAGCCCGGTGTCGGGTTGTCCCACGTCGGATTGTCCCACATCGGGTCGTCCCGCATCGCTCACCCACCCCAGGTCAAACTCAGCAGCGAGCGCCGCAGGAACGATTGCTCCCCTCAACTCAATCTCGCGGATGTCCTCCGGGTTGATAGCAGCAAGCAGTGATGCCACCGCGACTTCGACCTGGTCATCGGAGGGCTCCTTTGTTGTGATGGCCTGAACCCAGATGCCCGGCTTCGACACCCACGCAATCCATCGATACCCCGCGGCTGCTTTCAGTACCTCATAGGAGATACCTGCAATGAAAGGGAGGAGGAAGACGCGTGCAGCGACCTGCCATGAGAACGGCAGCGCCGCAAGAGTGAAATACACGAAGAAGGAGACCATTGCCACAATGATGATGAATGACGTGCCACAGCGAGGATGGCGGGGGCTGTATTTCTGGATCGATGCAACGTCGAGGGGGTCACCGTTCTCATATGCATGGATCGTCTTGTGCTCGGCGCCGTGATACTGGAAGACTCGCTGGATCTCTGCCATGCGCCCAATGAGCCAGATATAACCGACGATCAAGACGAATCGTATCACCCCGTCGAGGAGCACAAAGAGGAGCGAGTCGCCACCAAGCAAGTCCTTGAGCCAGTTCGCAGCAAACGCAGGGCCGATAGCGAAGATAGCAAGAGCACCGATGATTGCAATGATCATCGTGATGATGATCTCCTTGCGGGTGATCGGCTCTTCTTCCTCCCCCGCCTTCTCTGCAGACCAGGAGAGTGCCTTGAAACCGATCGTCATCGCCTCGATGAGCACGAAGACGCCACGCAGAAAGGGGATCTTTGCAAACCGATTCCTCGTGGAGAGCGCAGGCAGTTCGTTGCGCTTCACGACAATGACGCCATCGGGGCGACGCGCAGCAACAGCCCAGGCATCAGGGGCACGCATCATCACGCCCTCAATGACCGCCTGACCACCTACAGCCG
>CAYYGI010000100.1:1397-5316 GCA_964471085.1 uncultured Acidimicrobiaceae bacterium | reverse complement strand
GGTGGGCGCGCGAGCGCCAGTCGTTGCAATACCATACTTCACAATGTCATTTGAAGTGCGCACGCGAGTATTCGAGGGGCCCCTCGACCTCCTTCTTCAGCTCATCACTTCTCATCAGCTCGACATCACTGAGCTCAGTCTCCTCGACGTTGTGAACGAGTACGTGGCCTTCCTCGACGAGATGACCGAACTCGACCTCGAGGGCACGAGCGAGTTCCTTCTGATCGCTGCAACGCTTATCCAGATCAAAGCAAGACACCTCCTCCCCGACGATGAGCCAATTGACCTTGACGAGGAGCTTGCTCTGGGCGAAGAGCGTGATCGGCTCCTGTCACGCCTTCTTGCCTGCCTCACCTTCAAGGACGTTGCAGCTGTGCTTCGGCACCGCATGGAGGTTGCAGAACAATACGTGCCGCGAAGTGTTGGCCTCCCCACCGGCCTAGCGCCGCAACCCGAGATCACGCTCAACGTCGATGCATCAGGACTGGCTGCAATTGCTGAGATGGTGTTCACAACGCCCGATATTGACCCTGACGTCGATCATCTCGATCTCGAGCTGCCCTCGGTACTCGAGTCCATGCAGGATATCCAGGTCCGCATGGGTGCCGTGATAACATCTGACTTTGAAGAAGTTATTGCTCACTGTACGTCAGACGCAGAGGTCATCGCGTACTTTCTCGCATTGCTGGAGCTGGCTCGCTGGGGGATCGTGCGTGTCACGCAACTCGATCCATTCGCGAGGATCGCGATGTCCTATGACGAAGAAGCCGCGGAGAGACGATTCCGGACTCTCCTTTCTGCTGGAGGAGACGCATGACTGAAGCTGCAGTAATACTCGAAGCAATCCTCTTCGTTGCCGAAGAGCCGGTCACGGCCGCTGAACTTGCTGAGGTGACTGAGAAACCTCGAGCAGAGATCGATAGGGTGCTCGTTGAGCTCGCTGCAAACCTCGGAGAGGTTCGAGGAGTCGTCCTTCGAGAGGTTGCAGGAGGCTGGAGGCTCTACACGCACCCGGATGCGCTCGCGTACCTTGAACGCTTCGCGACTACCGACCGGGCGAAACGTCTCTCCTCGGCTGCCCTCGAAGCACTCGCTGTTGTTGCGTACAAGCAGCCCGTGAGTCGGGGTCAGGTTGCTGAAATAAGGGGAGTTGACTCTGATCATGCTCTCAAGACGCTCGAGAGGAGGGGGCTGATCACAGAGATCGGGCGCGCTCCAGGCCCTGGTCAAGCAGTGCTCTACGGGACAACAGAGACCTTCCTTGAGAAGCTCGGTGTTGCTGGTCTCAGCGACCTCCCCCCACTTGCAGATCACGTCCCACCCGCTCGGATCGTCGAGACACTCGAGCTTCCAATGAGACCGGAGGGATCATCGAACGCCTCAACAAACTGATCGCACGATCAGGCTTTGCGTCGCGTCGCAGAGCAGACATCCTCATAGCAAGAGGGAGCGTAGCGGTGAACGGTGAACCCGCTGAGATCGGCCAACGCATCGATCCGACAAGCGATGTGGTTGTGATCGACGGTATCGAGATCCCTCTCAACCCTGATCTTGTCACTTGGCTCCTGTATAAGCCAGTTGGTGTTGTCTCCACGATGTCCGACCCACAGGGGCGCCCAACCGTCCGTTCGCTGGTTCCCGCGGATCCGGTCACGAATCCTGTTGGACGGCTTGATCTGAGTTCGGAGGGGCTCTTGTTGATGACGAACGATGGTGATCTCGCGCTCAGGGTCACTCATCCTCGTTACGGGATCGAGAAGACGTATCACGTGATGATCGAAGGACCCGTCTCGCCGGCACAAGTGAATTTCTTAACATCGGGGATAGAGCTTGATGACGGTCACGCTCGTGCAAAACGCTCGCGCATCGTCGATGCATCCCAGGGTCGCGCCATCGTAGAAGTTACGATGACCGAGGGGAGAAAACGAGAGATTCGCCGTATGTTCCAGACTATGGGCCTCGAAATTTCACGTCTCGTACGAACTTCTATTGCAGGGATCTCTGACAGGACGCTGAGTCCAGGTTCTCACCGAGAAGTCACCCCAGAGGAGATCCGTGACATATACGCACGAGCTAAACAGGATGTTGAAGATGGGTGATCGAAGGCTACTCAATCCGGGGAAGCCTCTGCGTGCTGTTGTTCAAGTTCCCGGGGATAAGTCGCTCTCCCACCGCGCTCTTCTCTTTGCGGCCATTGCAGAAGGGGAGAGCACTGTGACCGGTCTTGGACCAGGCGCAGACATTGCATCGACTATCTCAGCCATAGAGCAACTCGGAGTCACCTTCGATGAGGGGAGAGTCCGCTCCCCGGGGATTGCGGAGTGGAGCACCCCAGAGCACCCAATCGATTGCGGTAACTCTGGCACAACGATGCGCCTTCTCGCTGGTCTTCTCTCGACCTCTTCGGTGCGAGCAACACTTGTGGGTGATGACTCTCTCTCAAGACGCCCAATGCAGCGCCTCGTCGGGCCACTCACCTCACTTGGTGGTGAGATCGAGACCTCCCCACAAGGGACCGCTCCGCTTCTCGTTGGTGGCGTTTCGGGACCACGTGGAGCTTCGGTGACGCTCGATTTGGCCTCTGCTCAAACACGCTCTGCGTTCGAGCTTGCAGCACTCCATGTCCCGGGATCATCGACGATTGATTCGCCCCCCGGATTCAGAGATCACACAGAGAGGTGGCTTGAGGCTGCCGGCAGGGGGGAGTGGAGATCTGCAACTGCTTTCACTGTGCACGCCGGGGAGCTGCTCCCTGCTCCCTACGACGTTCCCGGGGACCCCTCATCGGCTGCCTTTTTGTGGGCGATTGCGGCCTCGCGACGTGGGGGAGAGATACTTACTCCAACGATCTCTCTCAACCCTGGCCGGCTCGGCTTCCTCCAGATCCTTGAGGAGATGGGTGCCGAGATTGAGGCCGAGGTCACAGGGGAAGTTGGGGGTGACCCGATCGGCGATGTCATTGTGAGAGGGCGAGACCTCACGGGGGTGGAGATTGGAGGTGCTCTTGTTGCTGCAGCGCTGGATGAGCTCCCCCTTGTGGCCGTTCTTGGAGCCCTTGCTGAGGGTGTGACGAGGGTCTCTGACGCAGCAGAGCTCCGCGTGAAGGAGTCAGATCGGATTGCATCTACCGCTGCCATGATCCGGGCTCTTGGAGGGGGAGTAGAGACAAGCGAGGACGGTTTTTCAGTCATTGGAACCGGGTTCCTCGAAGGTGGCGTCGTGGAGAGTGACCACGATCATCGCATTGCAATGGCTGGCGCTGTTGCTGCAATGAGTGCTGATGGGCCTGTGACGATTCGCGGTGCGGAGGTTGCCGCGATATCCTGGCCGGGATTTTACGATATCCTGGACGAGATGTTCCTTGAGAAGCTGTGATAGTTGCAATAGATGGTCCAAGTGGAGTGGGAAAGAGCACGGTGTCGCGCGCTGTTGCCGACCGGCTCGGATCGATCTATCTCGACACGGGCGCAACCTATCGAGCTGCGACTCTCGCGGTACTTCAAGCGGGCAGCGACATCGCGTGTGAGGATGACATCCTCGCTGAATTGGAGAAGCACAGCATTGACTACACCGAGGCTGGGGTCACCCTTGATGGCGAACCTGTTGCACTCGATGTACGCTCCGATGCTGTGACTGGCTCTGTCAGTGAGGTGTCTGCTCACCCACGAGTGCGAGCCCTTTTGGTGGATGTGCAGCGCTCGTGGGTCGATGAGAGGTCGCGCTCTGCTGTGGTGGAAGGGCGCGACATCGGCACGGTCGTGTTCCCGGATGCCCCCGTCAAGGTGTATCTCACGGCGAGCCCCTTGGTGAGAGCTGAACGACGCGCCCGGGACGCTGAGGCCAAGGGGAGGAGCATCGAGGAGATTGCGGCAGCGATTGAAGTGCGCGACCACGCTGATTCCACTCGCGAGACATCCCC
>CAYYGI010000100.1:0-1297 GCA_964471085.1 uncultured Acidimicrobiaceae bacterium | reverse complement strand
AATTGCGCCTCCTTTACATGCCAATGTCTCCAAGTTCGGGTAGCCTTGTTGACGATGGATTCTCGGGTCAACAACTATCACATACGAGACGAACTCTTTGACGCCGCGCGCGATCTCATCGCAAAGATCGGCTACGTCGAGATGTCTCACGCAGATCTCACCGCGATCGTTGGAATCGGCCGGACGACTTTCTATGAACACTTCACCTCGAAAGAGGACCTCCTCGTACAGATGGTTCGCAGGGACCTTCCACCGCTGATCACCGAGATCGTTGACTCCGTTGATGGCGCACTCCCCCCGGACGATCGGCTCAAGGCTCTGGCCCGAGCCATGGTCGAGTTCGTTGGCACAGATCACGTCGGCCTTATTCTGCATACCGAAGTTCCGCACTTCTCGCCCGAAGCACAGGCTGAGATCTCAGATGCGCACAAGGGCCTCTCCGCGGCTTTCGCCTCGACGTACCGAGACGGTGTGGAAGCCGGTGTGTTTCGATCAGTCTCTCCCAGGCTGGCAGGCCGGATGATGGAGAAAATGGTTATGACCGGGGGGCAAGCAGTGATGGATTCGCCTGACCCGGTCGACGAAGTGGCCACAATTGCTCGCGATACGGCTGACCTGATCGTCTCAGCCTTCCACGCCGACTACGCGTAGCTCCTTGCAATGAGAATCAGTCTTGTCACGGTCTTCCCCGAGTACTTCGACTCGCCATTGAGCGTGTCGCTCGTCGCAAGAGCGGTCTCCCAGGGATACTTATCAATTGATGTTCATGATCCCAGAGACTTTGCGACTGGGAGGCATCGCCAGGTTGATGACGCGCCATTTGGGGGGGGTGCGGGGATGGTGATGATGCCTGAACCACTCGCAAAGACGCTTGAGTCGCTCGAGGGGAGTCATCGAGTGCTTTTTACCCCGGCAGGTCTCCCTCTCACTCAGAGTATTCTCGACCGGTTCGCAGTGATCGAACATCTTACGCTCGTTTGTGGTCGCTACGAGGGGATCGATGAACGCATTGCAGAACACTTCATTGAGGAGGAGATCTCTATTGGTGACTACGTTCTGCTCGGTGGTGAAGTTGCTGCTGCTGTGGTAATCGAAGGGATAACCAGACTCCTGCCAGGTGTTGTCGGGAATCCGGCCTCGATCGAATCGGAGAGCTTCCGTGGCGGACTCTTGGAAGAACCCCAGTACACGAGGCCAGCAAACTTTCGCGGGTGGGAGGTACCCGATGTATTGCTGTCAGGTGACCACGGGCGGATCGCTACATGGCGTGAGAAGCAGCGCAAGAAGCGCACCGCGG
>CAYYGI010000099.1:0-5318 GCA_964471085.1 uncultured Acidimicrobiaceae bacterium | reverse complement strand
CCTAGCCGGTCGTGGTGCTCGTGCTGGCGGCTGTCTCGCGACGAGAATGAAGCATTGCTGCCCCCTCTCTCCGAATTGGGCGTGGTCACACTTCGAATGGGTTCTTCCGGCGGATGTCGGGGAGATTACGTCTCGAGCGGGTACTGATGTGGAAGACGGTGGCACCCAGTGAAGCATCCCATCGGCTCTCAGCTTCTGCGAGTAACCTTCTCAGACGGCTCACCTGACTCTTGAGTCTCTCATTCTCGCTGCGGAGCGTCAGGACCTGTTTGATGCCTTCGAGGTTGACGCCGGCATTCGAGAGATCCTGGATGAGCAGTAAGCGGTCCAGGTCGGTCTGGCTATATCTGCGAGTCCCTCCCGGAGTGCGGTAGGGGTCAACGAGTCCCCTGCGCTCATACACCCGCAGCGTCTGAGGATGCATTCCAACAATCTCTGCTGCAACCGAGATCACATATACCGCTTCTCTTCTCTCACTCATATCACACCCCGAGGTGGCTTCGTGGATTCCGCTTGGACGCGGCGTTGCTGAGGGCCTCAAGCGCCGTTCTCTCTTCATCGCTGATCTCTTTAGGAACGGTGACTTCAATCGTTACCAGGAGATCACCTATGCCGCTTCCAGCTTCGACACCCTTTCCGGAGAGTCTCATCGTTGTCCCTGGTTGAGTTCCTGGTGGGATCTTGATCTTGGTGGTGCCGTTGAGCGTCGGTACGCTGACTACCGAACCGAGGACAGCCTCGGAGTAGGCCACGGGGAGGGCCAGTGTCAGATCCTTCTTCCCTGACCGTCCGAATACCGGGTGGTCGGTAACCCAGACCTCAACGTAGAGATCCCCGGGAGGCCCACCGCTCGAGCCGGGCTCTCCTCTCCCCTTCACTCGCACTTTTGTGCCGTGTGATACGCCGATTGGGATCTTCACCTTGACGGAGTGAGAACCTACCTTGAACTCCTTGGTAGGACCGGCGAGAGCTTCGTGGAAGCTGAGTGTGATCGATCCCGAGACATCCCTCCCTCTCTGAGGACGAGGCTGGCGGCGTCCACCCCCGAAGAGATCCTGGAGTCCCCCGAAGAGATCCTGGGTTGATGCAGCACCGCGGTATCCCCCACCGAGGAGGTCTTCGACACGGACATGCTGCTGCTGGCCCGCCGGAGTCCCAACAAAGTACCCCATCTTGCGGGCCCGGTCATACTCTCCGCGAACTTCCGAGTCTCCAATTGTGTCGTGCGCTTCGTTGATGTCCTTGAAGCGCGCCTCCGCGGCGTCGTCCCCGGGATTTGTGTCTGGATGGAATTCTCGCGCGAGCTTGCGAAACGCCTTCTTGATCTCCTTCTGAGAGGCATCCTCCGCTACGCCCAGGGCAGAGTAATAATCCTTCTCTAACCACTCCTTACGCATGTCCGACGATGACGAGGGCCGGTCTGATGACTCGACCACCCATCACGTACCCCTTTCTCGCCTCTTCTTCCACAATCTGCTCACCCTCGCCCGGGATCACCGAGATCGCTTCATGGAGCCCCGGATCGAAGGGCGAGCCCACAGCCTCGATAGGTTTGACTCCATCCTGGCTGAGCGTATCGAGCAGCAGCGCGTGCGTGCTCCTCATACCCTCGAGCACCGCGTTCTCATTCTCGGTGACAGCGTTGAGGGTGAGGGCAGCATCGAAGCTGTCGAGTATCGGTAGGAGCGATACGATGACGCGCTGGCTGGCGAGATGTGAATTCTCGAGCCGGTCGCGCGCTGTACGTTTGCGGAAGTTGTCGAACTCCGCGGTTACCCGCAGGAGGCTGTTGAGGAGTTCCGCGCTCTCGTTCCGCGCCTCACCGAGCTCGTGAAGGAGGAGCGCTTCGTACGCGTCCCGATCTTTAGGAACTTCAATTTCGAGTGACTCCGCGGTGTGTACAAGCTTGGGCACCTCCACGATCGCAACCGCGGGCTCGTCCCCAAATTCTGAGTTCTGAACTCTGTTCTCTGTCTTCTCTTCTTCTGTCATGATTGCTCCCGAGGGGTCTGAGTCTGCTCTTAGCTAGACGTCTCTTTTCTCCTCTTCATCTTCGCTCTCGATAACCTCAGCCTCCACAACCTCAGCCTCCACAACCTCGTCACCGGCGCTCACATCGGCGCCATCAGTTGCTGCGGCAGCTTCGGCCTGTGCAGCCTCATACATCTTCTCCCCAATGACCTGAGCAGATTGCAGGAGTGCACTCGTGGCTTCCTTGAGAGCATCTGTTGAGCCGCCATCGTCTTCAAGGAGTGACTTCAAGTTATCGAGCTTCTCCTGGATGGGTGTCGTGTCTTCCTCCGTCAGATTCTCCCCGTGGTCTGCAAGCTGCTTCCCCACGGTGTACACGGCGTGGTCGGCGGCGTTGCGAGTCTCGGCGGCATCTCGGCGCGTCGCGTCCTCAGCAGCGTGTGACTCGGCATCCTCGATCATGCGGTTGATGTCGTTGCTATCAAGGGCCGTTCCCCCGGTGATCGTCACCTGCTGCGTCTTGCCAGTCCCAAGGTCCTTGGCTGACACGGACACAATGCCGTTTGCATCGATGTCGAATGTGACCTCGATCTGGGGAATGCCGCGAGGTGCCGGCGGGATGTCTTGGAGCTTGAAACGGCCAAGGCCCATGTTGTCGGTAGCCATTGCACGCTCGCCCTGGATTACGTGGATCTCAACTTCTGGTTGACTATTTGCTGCTGTCGTAAAGATCTCGGATCTGCGAGTTGGAATGGTTGTGTTGCGCTCAATCATCTTGGTGAACACGCCACCCTCGGTCTCTACGCCGAGCGTGAGCGGGGTCACGTCTAGCAACAGGATGCCAGAGACATCGCCTGTGAGCACGCCAGCCTGGATAGCAGCACCCAGAGCAACCACTTCATCGGGATTCACCCCTTTGTTTGGCTCTCTACCACCGCCCAAGTGGCTTACCAGAGCTTGGACGGCAGGCATGCGAGTGGATCCGCCAACCAGGATGATGTGGTCGAGGTCCGATAACGCGACGCCGGCGTCTCCGATCGCACGCTTGAAGGGTGCACGGATCCGCGCGAGAAGATCGTCTGTCATCTGCTCGAACTCTGAACGTTTGAGCGTCTGGAGCAGGTGGATTGGGCCATCCGCCGTTGCAGTGATGAACGGCAGGTTGATCTCGGTCTCCTGGACGGAGGAGAGTTCGATCTTTGCCTTCTCCGCTGCTTCTTTAAGCCGGGTGAGAGCCATTGGATCTTTCGAAAGGTCGACGCCGTACTCCGCTTTGAAGCCATCGACGAGCCACTCCATCACCTTCTCATCCCAGTCGTCGCCCCCGAGGTTCGTGTCTCCAGCAGTCGACTTGACCTCGAACACGCCCTCCCCAATCTCAAGCACAGAGACATCGAAGGTTCCGCCACCGAGATCGAAGACAAGGATGGTCTCGTCATTCTTCTTGTCGAGGCCGTAGGCGAGAGAGGCAGCGGTTGGCTCATTTACGATGCGTTCAACTTCAAGCCCTGCTATCTGTCCGGCTTCCTTCGTTGCCTGGCGCTGCGCATCACCGAAGTAGGCAGGCACCGTGATGACTGCTTTCGTGATTGGTTCTCCCAGATACGACTCTGCGTCAGCCTTCAACTTCTGGAGGATGCGAGCAGAGATCTCCTGAGGAGTGAAAGTCTTGCCGTCGATGTCGATAGACCAGTCAGTTCCCATGTCGCGCTTGATAGAACGGATCGTCCGCTTCGGGTTGGTGATTGCCTGGCGCTTTGCTTGATCGCCGACGAGCACTTCGCCGTTCTTCGCAAAAGCGACCACTGAGGGAGTGGTGCGGTTCCCTTCTGCGTTCGCGATGACTTTCGGTTCGCCGCCCTCAAGGATGGAGATGACCGAGTTTGTGGTTCCGAGGTCGATGCCTACAGCTCGTCCCATGATGTTGCTCCCTGTGATTGATCCGACCACGCGATCGCGCAGGCAGAATGATTAAGTCGAAGGACAAAGCATAATCTAAGTCGGTTTATATCAGATACGAGAGCACAGAGCACAGAATTCTGAGTTCTGACAGCGAGGCGCCTGTCGAGCGATCTGTGTTCTGTGCTCTGGCAAAGACAGACACCGGTGGTCTCCCACCGGTGTCTGTCTCTCCGCCCGCTCCGGAAGCCTGCTAGTCAGACATCCGGGCGATCTTGATCCGCTCACGCAGAGAGATTCCAACGCCGTCCTCCGTGGCGTTGCTATCGGCAGGTTCCGCAATATTCCGAAGCAGTTCGCTCTTCACATGAGGCGTGAGAGCAGCGATCTCAGATGGAGGAATCGCGTCAAGGCCGATACGTTCCAAGCGCTCGATGGTGGTCAGATCGAGGACGACTGCGTCTTGTTGGACGGAGTCGGCGAGCATGATGGCGGCGAGCGTGAGATCATCGCTTGCACGTTCCATGGACCAAATACGCTCACGTATTTCGATTGCAAGCAGATGCGCTTCGTCTTTGGCTACCTCCGAGCGTGCTTGGGTCTCTGCAATAGACCGATCTGTAGCAGACACTGCTTCCGCGAGAGCCCACTCAGATGATGCGGAACGCTCCGCAGTCTTGCGTTCTACCTCTTGCCGGTGGCGATCTGCTTCTTCGTACATCTCGGAGAGCATGTGTTCCCGACTCGTCGCGACCTGAGAGCCGAGCGCTTCTGCTAGTTCCGAGATCTCCCGCGCCTCGCTCTTGGCGGTTTCGGTGAGGGTTTCGGCATCAGAACGGGCGCTATCGAGAATCTCCTCACAGGTAGATTCCGCTGCGGCGAAGGTTTGGCGAATAGCATCCGCTGACGCATCGGCTGCTTCGAGCCTCTTGGTCAGGGAGGCAACACGCACTCTGGTGCGCAGAAGCTCATCTGCAAGGCGCGCTATCACCGCGTCAACCTCTCGGGGGTTGTACCCACTTCTCTTGACCCGACCGAAACGGTGGGCCTCAACGACTGATGTGTTGATCATGTTTGTTACCTTCCCGGATCGCCGCCCACTAGTGGCCCCTACGACCCTCTGTCTGCGATCGGGTGGTCTTGTATCCAGGCGCTCAGACATTACGGTGATTCCGGTTCTTTCGCGAGGTTTCCCATACATCTGGTACACATCCGCAAAATGGCGTACGCTATTGAGATGGAGCGCATTCACGTAGACCTAGAGAAGCCCTGGCTGACCGTTGCTGATATCTGCGAGTACATGGATGTGTCGACGTTCGTGGTGACCTCGGAGCTGCGATCTGGAGAGCTGCTTGCTGTGAAGTTCGGGCGGGAGTGGCGAGTGTCGCGCGACGACCTTGAAGACTGGATCAACCGCAAGCGCGAGGCTGGGCGAGCAGAGTTAAGTG
>CAYYGI010000098.1:0-5378 GCA_964471085.1 uncultured Acidimicrobiaceae bacterium | reverse complement strand
GTCACCGACTACGCTACGCGTCACCACCCAGAGAGAAGGCAGCGTGCACCAACAAGAGACCCCAACGAGCAAGCCGTCCGAGGACCCGACGTCACAGAGCATGACGATTCGAGTAGACCCGAACTCGATCTGGCGGATCATTGGGGCAATCCTGATCACATTACTTGCGTTGTTCCTCGCAAGAGAAGCAAGCCATCTCCTTGTCATTCTTGCAATGTCATTCTTCTTTAGCCTTGCGCTTCAGCCTGCCGTGCTCCGATTGACCACAAAGTACGGTTGGCGCCGAGGTTCAGCGGTCGCGGTGATCTACCTCACAGGATTCGTCGCCGTGACCTTGACGTTCGCTGTTCTTATCCCGGCTGTCGTGCAGCTCGCACAGACAATCGGGCTCCATGCCTCAGACTGGATCACGGGTCTCGCAGAGTGGCTCGAGGGGACCGTAGGCATCACCCTCCCAGTGACGCTCGCAGAGGGCGACTGGTCCGCCGATCTCGGGGAGAGCGCCCTTGCTTGGGCTCAGGGCGGTGGCCTCGGAAATGTTCTCGGTATTGCAACCTCAGGAATCGGTCTCATCTTTGACATGGCGACAATTGCAATGTTCACCTTCTACTTCACGGCTGACGCAAAGCGCCTCCAGCACACAGTACTCGGTCTCATCCGGCCAGAGAATCAGCTCCGGGTCGGGTGGGCGTGGGACCAAGCTGTAATCCAGACGGGGGGGTACTTCTACTCTCGCATGTTGCTCATGATGATCAACGGCTTCGGCTTCTTCCTCATGATGGTAATTGTTGGAGTGCCAGTCATGATCTCCATTCCACTTGCGCTCATGGCAGGGTTCATTGCAGCGTTCATCCCTGCAATCGGTACCTATCTCGGTTCCGCAATACCAATAGTCGTCACACTCGGTCTCTCCGGGCTCCTCCCCGCCCTGGCAGTGCTTGCATACGCAATCATCTACCAACAGATCGAGAATTACTGGCTTGGGCCGAAGATCTCTGAAAAGACGATGACGCTCAACGGAGCTGTTGCGTTCGGCGCTGCTCTGGCGGGTGGTGCCATTGCAGGCCCACTCGGAGCGTTTGTCGCTCTCCCTGTTGCAGCTCTGGCAACATCGCTCGTCTCCAATTTCGTTGACCACCATGAGGTTATCTATGAGTTCTCCTCCGACAAGAATCCACCAAAGAAGCTCCCAGCCGATAACTGACTTCGTGTAGTTGCCTACTGTTGGAGCATGAATATTGGCTTCCTTCAACACCTCAGTAACGAGGTTGAGGAGTTGCGCACATCCGGGATGTACAAGGCAGAACGGGTTCTCGCTTCTCCCCAAGACGCTGTAATTCGCCTTGATGACTCCAGAGAGGTGATCAATTTCTGTGCAAACAACTATCTCGGGCTTGCGAACAACGCTCGTCTTAAGAGAGCCGCTGCCACAGCGGTCGAAGAGTACGGCTACGGCATGGCGTCCGTGCGCTTCATCTGTGGAACCCAGGCCGTCCACAAGAGGCTCGAAGATGACATAAGTGCCTTCCTTGGTACCCAGGACACGATCTTGTACTCCTCATGTTGGGACGCGAACGGGGGGTTGTTCGAGACGATCCTTGGACCCCAGGACGCAATCATCTCCGATTCTCTGAACCATGCCTCAATCATCGACGGTGTCCGCCTCTGTAAGGCCAGCCGCTTCCGTTACGCCAACAACGATATGAGCGATCTTGAAGCAAAGCTCGTTGAAGCTGAAGGTGCACGGTTCAAGCTGATCGCGACAGATGGCGTGTTCTCTATGGATGGGATTGTCGCTGACCTCCCCTCTATCTGCGACCTTGCTGAGGAGCATGACGCGATGGTGATGGTGGACGACTCGCACGCGGTTGGATTTGTAGGGGAGCACGGAGGGGGAACGCCGGATTACTGGGGTGTACAGAACCGCGTCGACATCCTTACCGGCACCTTCGGTAAAGCACTTGGAGGTGCATCCGGTGGCTACACATCGGGCCACGAGGAGATCATCACTCTCCTCCGACAGCGTTCCAGGCCCTATCTGTTCTCCAACTCTCTTGCACCAATGATTGCAGCAACAACGATTGAAGCCATTGAACTGCTGCGTGAGTCGGGAGGCCTTCGAGCACAACTTACCGAGAATGCTGAACGATTTCGTGCCGGGTTGGAGATGGCTGGATTCACTCTCGCTGGTGAGGGTCACCCGATAGTCCCTGTCATGATCGGAGATGCAGCACTGGCCACCGAGATGGCGGAGAGGCTCCTGGCAGAAGGTGTGTACGTGATCGGCTTCTCATTCCCTGTGGTTCCGAGAGGGGAGGCTCGTATTCGAGTCCAGATGTCCGCGGCACACACAACCGGGCACATCGACCTGGCTGTCGAAGCTTTTGTGAAGGTGGGGCGTGAGCTCGGAGTCATATCCTGATGCGAGCTATCGTCAAAGCCAAGCCTGAACCGGGAATCTGGTTGCAGGACGTCCCTCAACCGCAGATCGGGCCGAACGATGTCCTCATCAAGATCTCGAAGACATCGATCTGTGGCACCGATCTGCACATCGAAGCCTGGGATGAGTGGGCCAAGGCAACGATCCACACGCCGCTAGTCATCGGCCACGAGTACGTCGGAGTTGTCTCCAAGATCGGCTCCGAGGTCGAGGGGCTCGAAGTCGGAGAGCGCGTCTCGGGAGAGGGCCACGTTGTCTGTAGCAGGTGTCGAAACTGTCAGGCAGGGAGGAGACACCTCTGTATCAACACAGTAGGGGTTGGTGTAAACCGTGCCGGTGCATTCGCGGAGTATCTCTCCCTCCCTGGGTCGAACGTCCAGCCACTCCCTGAGAGCGTGTCAGACGATGTAGCAAGCATTCTGGATCCCCTCGGGAATGCTGTCCACACGGCGTTGCACTTCGACCTTGCAGGAGAGGATGTGCTCGTCACGGGTGCTGGCCCGATCGGGATTATGTCGGTCGCTCTCGCGCGACACGTCGGAGCGCGACTCGTCGTAGTGACCGATGTGAACGATTACCGCCTTCAGCTCGCAAGGAGAATGGGTGCCGACCGCGCTCTCAACGTCACCAGCGAGACCGTCACCGACGTGTTGGCGGACCTTGGCATGAAGGAGGGGTTCGACGTTGGGTTCGAGATGTCCGGCGACGTCGCGGCGCTCGACGACATGATCTCAACGATGAACAACGGTGGCAAGATCGCTCTTCTCGGCATTCCACCCAAGCAAGCACCGATCGAGTGGAATGACATCGTATTCAAGGGCCTCACCCTTCAGGGCATCTACGGCCGTAAGATGTATGAGACGTGGTACAAGATGCTCGCGATGCTCCAGACAGGCCTCGACATCTCCCCCGTGATCACTCATCACTTCACTGCTGAGAACTTCCAAGACGCGTTCGATGCCATTCGCTCAGGGGAGACCGGGAAAGTGATCCTGGACTGGCGTCACTGACCGTTGGATGACGCACTGCGGCCCTTGAGATAGCGCGGCCCCGCAGTGCGTCTCGTTGCATCCGGCATCTTTGCCGCGGCCAGCTCCTCAGAACGCTTGATGCGCGCGCCCCGGTCAAGTTCGAGGCGCTTGAGCATGTCATCAACTGCTGCCATCTGCTCTTCGCTGACGGGATCAAAACGGAATGCAGCATGCACGAACTCAGCTGCGTCCCCCCGATAATCGTGCCCGAACGACTTGAACTCCCCGGGTATCACTCGCATTGCGTTCATTGCATCTACCCCGACTTGGACGAATGTCAGCAACGGGACCCAGGTCATGGAGTCAGGGACGTTTCTGCCGCGAGGGCCAGGCGCCAGCCATGCAGGCCGCTTGACTGCAAGCCTGAGAGACATTTGGGCAATTGGATCGTTGTCGTGATCAAGGATCACTGCCCGCATCTTGTCACGGTCCTCCTCGCTGAGCTCTGCGAGCTGCTCAGGCCGATCAAACGCTCCAACGGTTCCCTCTGGCACCAGATCACTGGATCCGTCTCGCATCCCCGTCTTTGACCACTTGGCCAGCCCTGGAAGTCCGAACCAGAGAGCCCGATCAATACCGTAATGATCGAAACCTTCGATGCCGCGATGCATCACAACATCAGATGATGCCCACGCGCCGAGGCTCTCTCCGAAGATGAGCACCTTGGGCCGGTCCTGTGCTGAGCGATCGGCGAGGCGCTGTGTGACCCCCCAGAGCAGTTGACGAAATTGCTGACGACCAAGCGAGACTTTCTGCACGGCGAGAAAGCTCGGAGAGCGGCCATACTGGATGCAGCAGGTCGCGATATCCCCCCGAGCAAAAATCTCGGCGCTCTCGATCACGGTCTGGTCGACCCATCCTGTGCCTGTCGGGGAGAATAAGAGGAGATACTTCCGATCGAAGGCACCGAGCCTATCGAGCTCTTCGAGCGCCATCTCAGATCGCCCGGTGGGGTAGAGGGGTTCACTGTTGTAGCCAATGTACGCCCGAATTGGGTGAGCAACTGCCCCCTCGCCGAGTGTTTCTTTGATGAGCTCAGGAGTCACGACATCGGTGACGTACCGGCGTCCCTGTAGACCTAACTCCTCGAAGGGGGAGATGCTTTGTGGGCCCCCTGACACGAAGTGATTTTTGGAAGGCTCACTGTAGGAGGCCTCAACTCTCTCGTTGGCTCGAGCTACATACCCAACGCCCGCGATATAGAGAGCAGAAGCCCCTCCCACCCACACTGCTCCATTGACCAGCCTCCCGAAGGACCGCCGCACCGGGTCCTGACCAAAATACTCCATCGAGAATTCACGCGATGCAAGGAATCCCCTCCCAAGTAGCCTCCCAGCACTTACGACCCCGAATGCAATACCCAGAGACGCAGGAACACTTGCAGGCTTGTCCTCCTCGGACCATCGCTCAATGATCTCCCTGCGTATCTCAAGGCGCTTCCCTGAATACAGAACCGCGCCGGCAATCCCACCGAACCCCACGAAGAGGGGTCGGAGAGGCCCACTTACCGGAAAACGTAACCGCAGCTCACTGCCAGAGTGATACACCATCCCCCCGATGCCCGCAGCCATTGCAAGCCTGCCCCCAGTCCTCACCGAAGCAACCGCGGTGGTCTCCTCGCGGGATTGCGGTATCTGGGCCAAGGCGTACCCACATGCGGTTACGACTGTACGTGCGCCCATCCGCAACGCGTACGATCTGGAGTCGGGTACAACCCGCCGAATCGCAGCATCGACTCCCCTGCTTACAAGTTCCGCGGTGAGGATTGCTATCCCGCCAGCCATCCCCTGGTGAATCGATGCACGCGGCATCAATGAAGGCCCAAAAGCATCGAGGAATGCGGCAGTTGTCAGCGGTGCCGAAGGATCACCAACAACTGGGTTGAACCGATCGGCAATTGCAACAGC
>CAYYGI010000097.1:0-5473 GCA_964471085.1 uncultured Acidimicrobiaceae bacterium | reverse complement strand
AGAGCCACCCTCACCCCCTCATACGGAATCTTCCAACGCGACATCTCTCACCTCAATAGGTCACCCCGTCGCGCTCACCACTTGAAACCAAGGCTTCGACTCGCCGGACCGGAGATCGACCCGGACCCCAATTGAGGGGAACGATGGACTCCAGGACGCGCTCAGGACGCGCTCAGGACGCGTTTCATTGAAAACTGGTGAAAGATTCTGAGAACTGGTGAACACTGGAAACGTTTGAAAGGCGCGCTCAGGACGTGTTTCATGGACTATCAGTGAAAGACGCTGACAGCTTGTGAACACCCGAAACCCTTGCTAGGACTGCACTATCAGCTGCTTCCTTTTGTTCCAAGGCCTTGTCAGCGAGGGAGAGTCGGAGAAGGAGTAGCCTACCATCGGCTTAGCCCCCGTAGCTCAAAGGGATAGAGCAACGGACTTCTAATCCGTAGGTTGCACGTTCGAGTCGTGCCGGGGGTGCAGCGAGTTCGCTCGCTCACACATGGTGGTCGTAGCTCAGCTTGGTTAGAGCGCCTGGTTGTGGTCCAGGAGGTCGCGGGTTCAAATCCCGTCGGTCACCCCAATCCTGAGACTCCCCCTCAACAGAGAGGGGGAGCGCGGAATAATACGATGTCGAGGAGTGCATGTGCAGACCGAGGTGAAGGAATCCGGACGATTCGAGCGGACGTTGACCGTCTTGCTTGAGAACGAAGAGCTCGCCGCAGCCAAGAAGAGGGCCGCGTCGAAGATCTCTCGAAACGTAAAAATCAAGGGCTTCCGCCCAGGGAGAGCACCGCTCCAGGTCGTTGAGCGACACGTTGGTGCCGAGTACCTCCATGCAGAAGCGGTGGAGGAAGCAATCCAAGACATCGTTCCCATCGCGATCGAGGAGGCCGGTCTCAACCCTGTTACTCCCCCCGCTGTGTCAGCGGTACGAGACGAGAACGAGGACGGAACCATTGAGATTGATATTGTTGTCACTCTCTGGCCGGCCCTTGATGCCCTCCCTGACTTTGGAGACATCGAGATCGAGGTCGAGAGCACTGCAGTCACGCCAGACGAGATCGAGGAACAGACCGACGCCCTTCGTGATCAGTTCGCCGAACTCGTAGACCATGATGGTGAGCTTGTTGAGGGGGATTTTGCTCTCATCGACGTAGCGGTCGCACACGAAGGCGAAGAAGTTGCATCAGCCGCCGCGAATGACCTGATGTACGAGATCGGTTCAGAGTCTTTTATCGGTGGCATCGACGAGCTCCTCGCCGGAGTAGATGTCGGGGAGACCGTCACTGGTGATGGCGCGCTCCCTGAGGGCTACTCGGAGAAGGGTGGCGAGGATGTCACTCTCACGGTGACGATCAAGGAAGGTCGCAAGAAGGTCCTCCCTGAACTCACAGACGAGATGGTCGAGGAAGCCACAGAATTTGAGAGTGCCACAGAGCTTCGTGAAGCAATCGAGAAAAACATGGGTGCTTACAAGATCCATGCGCAACGCTCAATATTCCAAGACAAGGTCATGCAACGCGTTCTCGGTGAAGTTGAGTTAGATCTCCCCGAAGCGCTCCTCAACGCAGAGGTGGAAGCCAGAGTACGCGGCCTCGCTACACGCCTCAAGGAGAGTGACATCTCGATCGAGGACTACCTCAATATGACGGGTCAAGATGAAGAGTCATTCATTAATACGATCAGGTCCGAAGCCGACAATGCTCTCTCCACCCGAGTGATCCTCGAATCCATTATCGCGATTGAGAGATGGGAGGTCACAGATGATGACGTCACCGAACGCGTGGCAGAGACGCTCCAGATCACTCGAGAAGATGCTGTCAAGGTCGCTGCGGGCTGGGAGGCCGATGGTCGCGTTGAGGCGCTGGCCAGTGATATCCTTCGTGACAGGGCACTCGCCAGCTTGGTCGATTCTGCACGAGCGGTCGATTCTGAGGGGCGCCCAGTCGATCTGACTCCAATAGTGTTCGAGCAAGATAGGGAAGCCGACAAGGAGAAGGCCGAGACCGATCCGGCCCAAGAAGATTCAGATCTGTCCGAAGAAGAAGATACTGCTGATGAGGCTGAGGAGCAAGGATGAGTTATCTAGTCCCAACCGTTGTTGAGAACACCCCGCGCGGTGAACGCGCATATGACATATACAGCCGTCTCCTCAAGGATCGCATCATTTTTCTTGGAACCCCGATTGACGATGGGGTAGCCAACATCATCATGGCTCAGCTCCTCCATCTCGAAGGTGAGGACCCGGACAAGGACATCAACCTTTACATCAACTCGCCGGGCGGATCTACTACAGCACTGATGGCGATTTACGACACCATGCAGTACATCAAGCCTCAGGTGTCGACGATGTGTATGGGCCTTGCCGCCTCAGCAGGGGCTGTGCTCCTTGCCGCAGGCGCTGAGGGGAAGCGGTTTGCTCTCCCACACAGCCGCATCATGTTGCACCAGCCGGCTATCTCGGGGCTCGGTGGTCAAGCCACCGACATTGAGATTCATGCACGCGAGATTCTCAAGACTCGTGAAGAGATCAACGAGATCATTGCTAAGCACACCGGAAAGTCACTCGAAGTGGTCCAGTCCGACTCTGACCGCGACTACTGGCTCGGTGCAGTCGAAGCAGTGGAGTACGGTGTTATCGACTCGGTACTCACGAGTCGACATCTCGAAGCTGTCTCAGAGTAGGGAGAAGTAGCTTGGCGAAGTATGAGGGAACCGAACTGCTGAAATGCAGTTTCTGTGGCAAGTCCCAGAAGCAGGTCAGAAAGCTCATTGCTGGCCCCGGTGTGTACATCTGTGATGAATGCATCGAGTTATGCAACGAAATCATCGAAGAAGAGCTCTCCGACATTGAGGAGATTTCCTTCACGGAACTTCCCAAGCCGCATGAGATTTACGAGTTTCTCGACGGGTATGTTGTCGGCCAGGGTCAGGCAAAGAAGGTGCTCTCTGTAGCGGTGTACAACCACTACAAGAGAGTACGCGCCGGAGAACGTTCGACGGAGGACGAGGTCGAACTCCAGAAGTCGAACATTTTGATGATCGGCCCAACAGGCTCTGGGAAGACCCTCATTGCCCAAACGCTCGCACGGTTCCTCAACGTTCCATTCGCGATTGCAGACGCAACGGCGCTGACCGAGGCAGGGTATGTTGGAGAGGATGTCGAGAACATCCTCCTCAAAATCATCACTGCTGCTGACTTCGACACGAAACGTGCTGAGCAGGGGATTATCTACATTGATGAGATCGACAAGATTGCCCGCAAAGCAGAGAACCCTTCGATTACCCGAGACGTTTCGGGCGAAGGAGTGCAACAAGCTCTCCTCAAGATCGTTGAAGGCACGGTTGCGTCCGTTCCTCCACAGGGTGGGCGCAAGCATCCCCATCAGGAGCTGATCCAGGTGGACACAACGAACATGCTCTTCATCTGTGGCGGCGCATTCTCGGGACTCGAAGAAGTCATCGAGAAGCGTGTTGGTGGCAAGTCTGTGGGATTCGGCGCTGAAGTGCGGTCGAAGGACGAAATCCGCCCCTCCGAATTGATCGACCAGGTGATGCCAGAGGACCTCATCGCGTACGGGCTGATTCCTGAATTTGTCGGCCGTCTCCCTGTGGTTACGACGGTTGCCGATCTTGATCTTGAATCGCTCGTGAGAGTCTTAACGGAGCCAAAGAACGCGATCGTCAAGCAGTATCAGCGGTTCTTCGAGATGGATGGTGTCGAGCTCCTCGTCACAGACGACGCACTCGAAGCGATTGCTGAACAAGCAATCAAGCGGGGCACAGGAGCGCGCGGCCTGCGTGCAATCATGGAAGAGGTGTTGCTCGACACGATGTACGAGTTGCCCTCGCGAACAGATGTAGCGCGCGTCGTCATCGATGGCAGTGTGGTTCGAGACCGTGTCAACCCCACGCTGGTGCCGATCCAGGACCTCGCCGCAACCGACCTTCCTGAGGAACGCTCCGCGTAGGCACCCACATGCCTGCCGAAGCCATACCCAGGGTATGAGACCTTAAATAGCCCGTTGGGGGCCCGCGGAACAGCCCCGGGCGGCTGCCGCCCGGTACCCAGGGTATGAGACCTTAAATAGCCCGTTGGGGGCCCGCGGAACAGCCCCGGGCGACGGCCGCCCGGTACCCAGGGTTACAGACACTCATATCCGGTCTTGGTTTCAAGTGGTGGGGGTGAGGAAGGCAGATCCCAGGGATGAATCCCCGGGTTCGTCACATCCCTAGACTGACACACTCCCGAGGTTTCCCATCAGTGAAGGCCGAAATGAACCCGACGTATCAACCCGACGAGGTCGAAGCACTCTGGTACTCGGTGTGGGAGGAGTCAGGCTCTTTCCGGCCTGAAATCAATCCTGACGGTGAGCCGTACAGCATCGTCATTCCGCCGCCAAATGTCACCGGGGTGCTCCACACGGGCCACGCCCTCGATCACACCATACAGGATGTCCTCATCCGGCGGAAACGGATGCAGGGGTACGCGGCGCTCTGGCTCCCTGGCACGGACCACGCAGGCATTGCAACACAGAACGTTGTTGAAGAAGAGCTCCGCAAGGAGGGCAAGACCCGCCACGACTTTGGCAGGGAGGCATTCGTTGAACAGGTCTGGGCGTGGAAAGCAAAGTCGGGGGACACGATCTCGAAACAGATGCGGAAGCTGGGCGACTCGACCGACTGGTCGCGAGAGCGCTTCACCTTCGACGAGGGCCTGAGTCGGGCCGTGCGAGAGGTGTTCGTTGCCCTTTACGACGAAGGCCTCATGTACCGGGCGAATCGGATCATTAACTGGTGTCCTAGGTGCCACACCGCTCTCTCTGAGATCGAGGTCGAGCATGAGGAAGATCTCGGTGAGCTCACCTACATCAAGTACCCGTTCAAGGATGGCACGGGGCACATCACTGTCGCGACAACCCGACCAGAGACGATGCTCGGTGATACCGCGGTGGCCGTACACCCCGATGATGCGCGTTACAAGGACGCCATCGGAAAGACCCTGATCCTCCCGATCCTCGGCAGGGAGATTCCCGTCATTGCGGATGAAGGCGTCGAGCACGACTTCGGTACGGGTGCCGTTAAGGTCACTCCGGCTCACGACCCACTCGACTTCGAGATAGGTCAGCGATACAACCTTGACCAGATCATCGTCATCGACACCGAAGGGAGCATCACGAGAGAGGGTGGCCCGTTCGTTGGGATGGACCGTTTCGAGGCGCGCGATGCCGTGCGGTCCAAGCTGAGAGAGATCAATGCTGTCGAGAAGGTCGAGGAGCACACACACGCTGTTGGCCACTGCTCGCGCTGCCACATCGTTGTAGAGCCTCTCCTCTCACTCCAATGGTTCGTCAAGGTGCAGCCACTCGTCGGACCTGCAATTGATGCCGTAAAGAGCGGCGACACCACATTCCATCCGAGACGCTGGGAGAACAACTTCTACCACTGGATGGAGAATCTGCACGACTGGTGCGTG
>CAYYGI010000096.1:0-5488 GCA_964471085.1 uncultured Acidimicrobiaceae bacterium | reverse complement strand
TGCGTACGCCCAGAGTGGGAAGGCATCTGACTTAGTAAAGGTCGTCAGTTCAGCGGTGCGAGGCTGACCGCTCTGTGGCACTCCTCTGGAGCTATTGAGGAGTGAGATCGGGGAGGCTGTGGCTCTCCTCGAGTTGGAAGACGACCGCGGTGCGTATGCGGCCGACTTCGGGCCAGGCCGTGAACGTGGTCGTCGCTAGCTCCTGGAGGTGGTTGCTGTCACGCGTAGCGACTTGCACCAGGAAGTCGGTGTCGCCGGTCACGTGATACGTGTTGACCACTTCGGGTACCGACCTAGTGTGCGCCCAGAAGTCGCCGATCTCCTTGTTGGTGTGGCGGATCAACGTGACTGCAATGATGGCGTGAAGCCCCACACCGAGTGCTTCCGGGTGTACCGAAGCGTGGTACCCCCGGATAGCTCCAATAGCTTCAAGTCTCCGCATGCGTGTTGAACACGTCGATTGTGCAATGTCGAGTGACGCTGCGAGTTGCTTGTTCGAGAGCCGCGCATCGTGCTGCAGAAGTGCCAATAGCTTCCGGTCGATCGCATCAAGTTCGGAATACATAGTGATTACCGCGCATATTGTTGTTGTAGCGTAGGTTTGCCGCATCCTACTACAAGAGTCTCCTATAGTGCAGCACATCGTTCGTAGATAGAAGGGAGAGTATGTCATGAGCAAGAGTGACCAGGGAGTTCAGCGTTATGTTGAGCGCGGCCTTCGGATTACCGAGGAGCGCGATGCAGCGATCACCGCAATGCGCAAGAAGCGATTTGATACCATTGCCGTGCACGGCCTGTACGGAGCTAAAGCAGCAATGGAGAATCGGGGCAGCATTAATGAACCTGTGTACCTGAGTTCTGCTGAACATTTCGAGAACAGTGACCATCTCGAAGCTGCCCTTGGTTACATGATGCCCGCGTGGGGATACAGCCGGATCGCGAATCCGACCCTCGGGTTCTTGGAGGATACGCTTGCAATGCTCGAGGGCTACGGTTTCGACGGAGATGTCAGCGCAATGGTGACCGCTTCTGGCATGTCGGCCGTCTTCATTGCAACACAGCCGTTTCTCTCCAACGAGTTTGGAGGTCACATGAATTTTGTGAGTGCCGTGCGACTCTACGGCGGCACATACCAACTCTTTTCTGAGAGATATGCACGCGAGCGCTCAGTCGAGGTGCGTTGGGTAGACGACACCCTTGACCTGAGCGAGTGGGAAGCAAGTATTGATGACAACACGCGCTTCCTTTACACAGAATCGCCGAGCAACCCAAGCCTCGCTCTTACAAACATCGAAGAGTTGAGCAAGCTCGCAGAGAAGTACGGCATTGCGCTCATCGTCGATTCGACGCTTGCATCGCCAGCTCTCCTGCGCCCTCTCTGCTACGGCGCGGATATCGTAGTTCACTCGCTGAGCAAAATTATTGGATCTGGGGGTATGGCTATTGGTGGTGCCGTGATTGCGCGCCACTCCATTCGTACCCGCGTTGGAGAGGAGGCAATGGCAGACAATTTTGCGGTGTGGGCGAAGCTGTGGCCAGCCAGAGACTTCGGCCCCTGCCTCAGTCCAATGAGCGCACTGCTCTTCTTGAACGAAGTGCGCAGCTTGCGCCAACGCGTTAGCACAATGTCGCGCACAGCAATGGACGTTGCTCGTTTCCTTGAGCAGCACCCTCGGGTCAGTGCCGTTACATACCCTGGTCTTGAAGGATCTCCGGTTCACGAAGCTGCCAAGCAACATATGCGCCTTGTCGATAGTGATGATCCACTCTTCGGTTCGATGTTGAGCTTTGAAGTCGGGGACGGTGCTCTCGGTGCTCGCGAAGTCTTTGACCGTTTCTCCATGATCTGGCGTGCTACCGATCTGGGTCGCTCCAAATCTGTTGCGGTGATTCCGGCAATCTCCACCCATCAGCAGCAGGGGGCAGATGCAAGGGACGCGGCTGGCATCCCTGAGAATCTGATTCGTCTCAGCGTCGGACTTGAACATCCCGAGGACATCATGGATGATCTTGATAGGGCTCTTAGCGGTTAGCGATCCGGGCCTGTCAACAGAGCGCGCTCTGCGGACCTCACTACTCCAAGCTCTTGGAGTGCTTCTGTGACCTCACGAATAGGGAGTCCCATCACATTTGCTCTTGAACCCCGAACCTTCGAAATGAGACGCCCTCCTTCGCCTTGGAGGGCGTAGGCACCTGCTTTGTCATAGGGATCGGTCTCAGCCACGTATTGCTCGATCTCTTCGGTCGTGAGCACCTTGAACGTCACACGGCTCTCCGAGATCCCGAATCGCCTCTCTCGATCCTTCCGTGCTACCCAACCGGTGAGAACGGAGTGTGTCCGGTCACTCAACGCAGTCAGCATACGATACGCGTCCAGAACGTCTGTGGGTTTTCCTAGGGACGTACCATCAAGGACGACCATGGTGTCGGCTGCAAGGAGTACCTCACTGCCTGCACCATCTACAGTGGCCACCTTTGCTTCGGCAAGGCGGAGCACTGCTTCGGCGGGGGGCTCCCCCCCGACCATCGTCTCATCTATGTCAGCTCTCCGAACTTCGTGCGGGAATCCGGCGGTTGCCAGCAGAAGGGAGCGTCTCGGCGATCCAGAGACGAGCACGACATTCATCGAGTGTGACCGGTAATAGTTGTTGAGCTCAAGAAGATCGTTTCGTTGGCAAGCGGGGGATCAGCCACGAGAGGAACGCGTCCTCGCTGCGGCTCTGAGTCGTGAAGGTGCCAGGACCGGTGAGATCGATGACAAGCCCTGATTTCAGTACTCCACCTCGTGCTTTCGTCTCGATTGAGATACTTGGATCCATCGAGACCATAGCCCCCGCTTCTGCCTGGAGATTCTCCCCTGGATCGAGAAAGGCGGTGGCGATTGCATAGGACGGTTGATGAGCGATCTCGAAACGCACGATAGCTCCCTTGTTGGCTAGGGGGTTGGCTAGGAAGTGGATAGCTCCTGACCGAATTCAGTATAGAGAGATGGTTCTAGGAGAAGGCTGCAATACCGGTGATAGCTTCCCCGAGCACGAGGGTATGAATCTCGTTGGTGCCCTCGTAGGTATAAACGGACTCAAGGTTGTTCATGTGTCTGATCACAGGATATTCGAGGGTGATCCCGTTCGCGCCAAGAACGCTGCGCGCACTTCTCGCAACAGAGAGCGCCATACGCACATTCGTCATTTTGCCATAGCTGACCTGTTCGGCAGAGAGGCTGCCCTCATCGCGTTTCTTGCCGAGGTGGACCGCCAATAGCATCCCGGTGTTAATGCCGATCATCATCTCGACGAGCTCTCTCTGGGTGAGCTGGAATGCAGCGATCGGTTTCCCGAACTGTTCGCGGTCCTGGGCGTACCTGAGAGCGGTCTCGTAGCACGCCCGGGCTGCACCCACAGCACCAAAGATGATGCCGAATCGTGCTTCGTTGAGACACGAGAGAGGTCCCTTTAGCCCTGTGACACCAGGAAGCACCGCGTCACTCGGGAGCCGCACGTCATCAAGGATGAGCTCACTTGTGACCGACACTCGCAGCGACATCTTCCCCTTAATCGTGGTCGCGGAGAATCCGGGTGTATCGGTCGGGACGATAAATCCACGGATGCCTTCCGATGTTCTGGCCCAGATGATGGCGACGTGCGCGATAGAACCGTTCGTGATCCACATCTTTGAGCCGTTGAGCACCCATGTATCGCCGTCAAGTCTCGCTGTCGTACGCATCGATCCTGGGTCGGAGCCCGAGTCGGCTTCAGTGAGCCCGAAGCATCCGATCGTCTCCCCTGATGCCATCGAGGGGAGCCACCGTTCCTTCTGGTCTTCGGAACCAAACGCCCAGATCGGATACATTGCAAGGGAGCCCTGAACCGAGACGAAGCTCCGTATCCCCGAGTCTCCCGCCTCAAGTTCCGTGCAGGCCAACCCGTATTCGAGAGCACTGGTGCCGGCACATCCGTATCCCTCAAGGTGCATGCCGAATAATCCCAGTTCCCCCATCTCGCGTACGACTTCCATTGGGAGAGTCTCCTGCTCAAACCACTCCGAGATATTGGGAAGCACCTTGTCGGCAACGAAGTCGCGAACAGTGTTGCGTAGCAACCGTTCGTCTCCGGTGAGGAGAGCATCTACCTCAAGAAAGTCAACTGGGTGGAGGGAGCGAGGTCGCAGTGGCGAGCTCATTGAGCGCTATTCAGACGGGCGCTGTTCGGACCGGTAACGTTGTCTACGTCGAGGAACTCATCAATCGCGGGGATAGTCTGGAAGAGCATTAGAACAAAGTAAGAGGATCGGCGCTCCTAACGCAACCCTTGACTCCGGACCACGGAAGTTTCTTTGAGAAGGACCAGGAGCGGCGGTGGAGCGTCGAGGGACCGAGCATTGCAAGAGCAGCGGTGTGATAGGGAGAGGGGTATCCCTTATTGGCGTCAAACGAGTACCACGGAAAGTGCTCAGCGGCGTCGCGCATGATCCTGTCTCGGGTGACCTTTGCAATGATCGATGCTGATGCAATGCTGAGTGATATGGTGTCACCCTTCGGGATGGTGGTGGTATCGAGTGAGCCTATGAAGTCCCACGGACCGTCAACGAGTGCGTGCGAGGCCTCCACCTGAAGGCCGTCTATGGCGCGCTCTGCTCCCAGTCGCTGGGCCTCCGACATGCCGATCTTGTCGCATTCGGCTGCTGACACATGCCCAACGGACCAAGCAACTGCCCACTCCTTGATTCGATCGACGATTGCTTCGCGTTCGCTCTCGTTGAGTTGTTTCGAGTCCCTGATCTTGTAGAGACGTCTCTTTTTTGGAATGACAACCGCACCGACTAAGAGAGGGCCTGCCCACGCCCCCCTCCCAACCTCGTCCACACCAACGACGAACTCTCTCCCGGAGGACCAGAGTTCACTCTCGTGCGCGATGCCCGGTGATCGGCGAGCCAGAGATGGCCGGAGTCGTCGCGAGGTTGTTGTCACAAGGTAAGGATATCGCAGATCAGTTCTCCGAGGGATCAGGGGGATAGGTTGTGTAGAGGGGGATGGTGCCCGGTGCTCTCTCTACAGTTCGCTCCCACAACACGGACGCTTCGTTGGCGAACACATCCTCGAGGCGCGCAGGGAGGAGCCACCACGCTCCCTCCTCAAGTTCAGCTTCGAGCTGGCCAGGATCCCACCCCGAGTATCCAGCAAAAATCCGGAGCTGCTCCAAGTCTGTGAGGGACGCCTCAATGTCGACGATACCTACACCAGCCAGACCGCTCGGCCTCAGAAGTTCAAGATTCTGCCCCTGCCCGAGAGCAAGAGCAGTGTCGGAGCTCACTGGTCCACCAAGAAAGACGAGGGCGGGTTCACAGACCGTGTCTCCATAGGCAGGAAGATGGTCGCGGACAAGGAGATCAGTGGGAGAGTTCAAGATGAGACCCACTGCCCCAGATGCGTCGTGCTCTAAGAGAAGAACCACTGAACGCGAGAATGGTGGCAGAGTGATAATAGGTGTCG
>CAYYGI010000095.1:0-5499 GCA_964471085.1 uncultured Acidimicrobiaceae bacterium | reverse complement strand
TCACCTTCGACTCCTCGGTCTGCCAGAAGATGGCGCTGATCTCGTCGATGAGGTCGACTAGCCCCTGAGAGACAGCGGGATCCATCGACTTCTTTGCATCCCCCGCGGCTTTGATAGCGCGCCAGTGAAGATCGTGCAGACTTGGGAAGCGCTCAACGTGGTGGGGCTTAAAGAAGTCGGTCCACAAAACTGAGAGATGGTGCTTCACAAGCTCAGCGCGCTCCTCTTTGATCGCGATTGCTCTTGCACGGAACACCTCGTCATCCGACGCGTGATACTTCTCTGCTGTCTTGAGACACGACATAGCTTCGATCTTGGCCTGAGCGGGGTCGTACACGCCGCAGAACAAGTCGCAGTGGGCGTGTGCTGTGTGGCGGGGACGCAGAATGCGTTCGATCAGCTTCACGAGATCCTCCGTAGTTGGGATAATGTATTGTGAACACTACTAACGGCTGTAACTGTGGAGAGCGGTCTCTGGTCACAGATACAGGAGAGGCAGGGAGAGGTCATGCCCAAAAAAGGAATCATTGCTGGATCAATCGGGTTGACGATTGTTACCGCGGCTGTTCTGCGTGGCGTCCTGCGCCGCTTCGAGATTCGTGAGTCATCAATGGTCCCAACCTTTGAGCCCGGTGACTGGTTGGTAGCGAAACGACGCACCGGCACCCTTGAACGGGGAGACATCGTCGTGTTCGACGATCCTGGTGGAACCGGCATGAACCTCGTTAAACGCGTTATCGGCCTCCCCGGTGATCGCGTTGGGATCGAGAACGGCCGTGTGACGATTGATGGTGCTGTACTCGCTGATCGCTGGGCCTCGGCGCGCACTGAGCCCGAAGGTGAGTGGGACGTCCCTGAAGGCCATGTCTGGGTGCTTGGGGATAACCGCCCTCTCTCTCGCTCCGATGGTCGACTCTTTGGGCCAACACCCGTTGAGAGCATTAAGTGGCAGATCGTAGCCCGCTACTGGCCGACGGCAAGAGCAGGCATGATTGCGTAGCCCGCAGCGCGTCACTCACAGTTCTCTTCTCGGCAGGGAGCAGAGAGTCCCAGCACATACACCCCGGAGCGCTACCTTGGAAGCTATGACCATCGAAACGCGAACTTGGGGTACACAGTGAAGTCTGCAACCGAGATCGCTTCACACGTCCGGACAGGCCGTCTCCGCTCGGTGGATGTCGTTGCTGAGGCCCTTGAACGCGCCGAAGCATCCCAGAGCATTCTCAATGCGTTCACCCTGATCGACCGTGATGGAGCGCTCGCCAGGGCACGAGGTATTGACAAGCTCATAGCGAGTGGAGAGGATCCCGGCCCGCTTGCCGGGGTACCCGTTGGCCTCAAGGACATTATTGACCAGGCGGGTCTCCCGAATACGAGAGGTGGATCCTTCCGCGTTAATCCTTCGAAGAGTTCCGCGACAGTTGTGAGACGGCTAGGGAGGGCAGGAGCTGTCATCATTGGGCGCACAAACCTTCACGAGTTCGCGTTCGGGTTCACCTCGGAGAACCATTGGTTCGGGCCAGTCCGCAACCCCTGGGATCTCACCACCTCCCCCGGGGGATCATCGGGCGGGTCTGGTGCAGCGGTTGCTGCGGGCGTTCTCCCTCTCGCTATCGGCACCGACACGGGGGGTTCGGTACGTGTCCCTGCTGCTTTGTGCGGCGTGTACGGGCTCAAGGTCACCCACGGGCGGATCCCTCTCTCGGGGGTCTACCCCCTCGCCCCCTCACTCGATACTGTCGGCCCTTTGGCGGTCTCTATAGCCGATCTCACGACGGCCTACCTTGTAATGGCGGGGGATGACCCTCCAGATCCTTGGTCACAGCCCGAACCAATCGATGCTATCGGCGCTGCATTGGATCCGAGGAGACTCCGCTTCGGTGTCGTGAAGCAGTGGAGACTGCCCCGCCACACATCTCATGTCAGCGCCGGCATTGACCGGTTTCTTGCAGCCGCAGAGCACCTCGGTGTCGACATCGTCGACGTCGATGAGCCCGTTCTTGTTGAGGACGCCGGCGCTGCGCGAGCTTACGGACCGGAGGTCATAGCTATCCACGGTGAGCAACTCGCAGCCAATCCGGACGCGTACGCTCCCGAGACACGGGAACGGCTAGCAGATGCAGCCCAGGCCACCGCTGCTGATCTCATAGCTGCGATTCGTTGGCGCTCGAGCGCCAGAGCAGTTCTTAGCCGCCTTACTGCATCAGGCATCGACGTCCTCATTGCTCCAACAGTTGGTGGCATGCAGAAAGTCATTGGTGAGCCCACGATGGATCTTGATGGGGAACAGGTGCACCACCGGACGCTTCTGGCTGCCTTTACAGCACCTATCAACCAGATTGGGGCACCGAGTATCGCTGCTCCCATCTCGGGCACCGGAACGCCACCAGTCTCGGTCCAACTCGTCGGCCCTATGTGGGGCGAGTCGAAGCTCCTCGCAATCGCAGCTACTCTCGAGTCAAGAGGCGTGCTCTCTCCGATCTGCCCTCCCACATATTTCGATAATTAATGTGGAAGAAGTGGCGATGCCCCGTACGTTGAATACACTGTATGAGTTCGACGAGATATTTAGACAAGTGCCCTGATCGTTCGCGTAAGGGGCACACCCTTGAAGCGATATAAGCACAACGCCTCAGACCGGCGCTGGGCTTTTAAACAGGAGCAACCGACGTGTCCGATGACACCTTGACTGAGTCCAAACCCGCCACATTCACACCAACACCTGAAAAAATCGACAATATTGTCATCCGTTTCGCTGGCGACTCCGGTGACGGCATGCAGCTCGCAGGAACCCAATTCACCGAGTCGTCAGCAATGTTCGGGAACGATCTCGCAACTCTGCCGGACTTTCCGGCTGAGATTCGTGCACCGCAGGGCACGATCGGCGGTGTCTCCTCCTTCCAGGTACAGATTGCTAACTGGGACATTCTCACACCAGGAGACCGCCCAGACTGCCTTGTAGCAATGAACCCCGCTGCACTGAGAGCGAACATTCGCGATGTCATTGCCGGTGGCCTCATCCTCATCAACTCAGACGCATTCGACGACCGCAACCTCGGGAAGGCCGGTTACCAGGAGAACCCACTTGAGAACGCATCTCTCGACTCCTTCACGCTTCTCAAGGTTCCCATGGAAGAGCTCACGAGGGAGGCGGTAAAGGAGTCTGGCGTCAAGGGTCGCGGTGCACTGCGCTCCAAGAATTTCTTCGCCCTCGGGCTCACGTCGTGGATCTACACGCGGCCTCTCGAACCCGTGATCAAGTGGAGTAACGAGAAATTCGGGGGTGACTCTCCCGTTGGTCGAGCAAACGTCTCAGCACTCAAAGCCGGATACAACTACGGCATCACCACGGAAGCGCTTCATCACACCTTTGAGATCAACCCGGCCCCCCTCCCGGCTGGTGAGTACACGAACGTCGTCGGGAACGTTGCACTGGCGTGGGGGCTCATGGCCGGCGCAGAGAAAGCACGCCTCTCTCTCTTCTTGGGCTCATACCCGATCACACCAGCGACTACGATTCTGGAGGAACTTGCGCGCCACAGGAATTTCGGTGTCAAGACATTCCAGGCGGAGGACGAGATCGCCGGAATCGGTGCTTCGCTTGGTGCTGCTTTCGCAGGGAGCCTCGCTATCACGACGACGTCAGGCCCGGGCCTTGCGCTCAAGTCTGAGATACTCTCGCTCTCTCTCATGATCGAGCTCCCCTTAATTGTCGTTAACGTACAAAGAGGTGGGCCTTCGACGGGCTTGCCAACAAAAGTCGAGCAGTCAGACCTGCTGTTCGCTATGTACGGCAGGCACGGCGAATCCCCCCTCCCGATCGTCTCAGTATCGACACCCTCCGATGCCTTTGACACCGCATTCGAGGCTGCTCGCATCGCTGTCAAGTACATGACACCGGTCATTCTCCTCACCGACGGGTACATAGCAACATCGTCGGAACCATGGAAGCTTCCAGACCTTGACGCGCTCCCAGACATTTCGCGACCGTACGCCACAGTCAACGAGGACAAACCCTTCCTCGCCTACGAACGTGACCTTGAGACGATGGCTCGACCGTGGGCTATCCCCGGACAGCCAGGGATGGAACACCGAGTCGGTGGACTTGAGAAAGATGCCCAGACAGGGAACATCTCCTACGTCCCTGAGAATCATGAACACATGTCACACCAACGTGCGGCCAAGATCACCAAGATCCAGGATGACATTCCTGACGTCGAGGTGTACGGTGAGGAATCGGAGCTCCTCGTTCTTAGTTGGGGCTCCACGTACGGTGCGGCCCGCACTGCAGTGGTCCGGATGCGCAAAGCCGGCGAACCGGTAGCCCACGCCCACCTGCGCCACCTCAACCCATTCCCGAAGAACCTCGGTGACGTGCTTGCTTGCTACGATCAGGTGCTCATTCCCGAGATCAACCTCGGACAGCTCTCCCGCCTCATCAGTGCAGAGTACGGCATCGAGAGCACCGGGTTCAACCGGGTTCTCGGCCAGCCGCTCAAGGCACGCGACATTCAGTCCGCGATACATGATCTGCTCAACTCCGACGCTCAAGAATCTGATACACAGGGCAAGGTGACATCATGACCCTCGACATCCAGAGTCTGAGTCGTGCAGATTTCCAGACGGATCAAGAGGTTCGTTGGTGCCCAGGTTGCGGCGACTACACAATCCTTGCTTCCGTCCAAACATACCTCGCGTCACTCGACATAGACCGGTCCAAGCACGTTTTCGTGTCAGGAATCGGCTGTTCAAGCAGGTTCCCGTACTACATGAACACGTACGGCATGCACACGGTTCATGGCCGAGCGCCAACGATTGCAACCGGTGTCGCTCTCGCAAACCCTGACTTGACGGTGTGGGTTATCACAGGGGATGGAGATGGCCTCTCCATTGGCGGTAACCACTTCATCCACGCGCTCCGGCGGAACGTGAACTTGAACATCATTCTCTTCAACAACCAGATCTACGGGTTGACAAAAGGGCAGTTCTCTCCAACGTCTGAGTTCGGGAAGAAGACGAAGACGAGCCCGATGGGCTCCATTGATCGCTCCTTCAACCCGGTGAGCCTCGCTCTGGGAGCTGAAGCATCTTTTGTTGCACGAACTCTCGATATGGACAGGAACCACACGATTGCAATGCTCAAGGCTATGCACGAACACGAAGGTGCGGGCCTCCTCGAAATCTACCAGAACTGCAACGTATTCAACGACAAGGCATTCCTTGACCTCACGGCGAAGGAGACCCGGGACGAGAATCGGGTATGGCTCGAGGATGGTGAACCAATCATCTTCGGCACCGACTCCGAGTACGGAATCACGTTCGACGGTCGAGGTGCCAAGGTGGTCGAAGTAGCCGAGGTTGGCCGGGATAATATCCACGTTCATAACTCTGGGGACCCGAACCCTGCGGTTGCTTTTGCGTTGAGCCGGCTTGCTCACGGACCGTACGGCCCAACGCCCCTGGGTATCTTCCGGAACGTCCCAGTACCGTCATACGGGC
>CAYYGI010000094.1:0-5523 GCA_964471085.1 uncultured Acidimicrobiaceae bacterium | reverse complement strand
TTGTGTGGGCGGGTTAGACGTCGATTACTATGGGGAGTACGACGGGGCGGCGCTTGACAGACTTCTTGACCGCTCGTGTTGCCGAGTTCCGGATGCGGGTCCGGAGTTGATCAGGATCAATGGGATGCTCCATCGACGCTACGGAGTGTGCAACCCGCTCGCTGATGAGCGCATGCAGGTCGTCATCGTCGGTGGTGACACCGTGAGAGTGAACATCTGGCCCGATCACAATTTCGCCTGTCGAGAAGTCAACACCGATCGTCACGATGAGCACACCGTCATCAGCCAAGTGCCTCCGGTCACGAATGATGCTCTCCGCCCCCCCGACATCCGCGCCATCAACGTAGACGTAGCCTCCAGGGATAGCGTTGTGTTCGACACGCAACTCACCATCTTCGAGTACAACAACATCCCCATTCTCACAGACCTCTACCTCAGGAATGTTCATTGCTCGCCCGAGGGCAGCGTTCGCGACGAGATGGCGATACTCGCCGTGCACCGGGATGAGCGCATCGGGGCGGACAGCGTTGTAGAACGTCTTTAGTTCCTCAGCCGCAGCGTGTCCCGAGACATGCACGTGCGCGTTGTGCCCATGGAAGACCGTCACACCGGATCGATACAGATTGTTGATGACGCGTGAGACCCTCGTCTCGTTGCCAGGGATCGGCGTGGCAGAGATGATGACCGTGTCATCTTCATCAAGAGTCACAGACCGGTGAGTCCCAGCCGACATCAGTGAGAGCGCAGCAAACGGCTCGCCCTGGCTGCCAGTTGAGATGATGGCTGTCTCGGCATCGGGGAGATGAACAAGATCATCAAGATCTACAAGGGCACCATCAGGTATCTCAAGTACACCGAGCTCGACGGCAATCTCGGAGTTGCGCAACATAGACCGGCCGATAAAAGCAAACTTACGCCCATCGCGCACGACAGCATCGATTGCTTGCTGCACGCGATGGACATGGCTCGCGAAACACGCAACGAGCACACGACCCTCCGCGTGCGAGACAATCTCAGTGAGGCGTCTCCCAACAGTCACCTCGGAGGGCACGTACCCCTCGCGCTCAGCGTTCGTCGAATCTGCAAGCAGGAGTCGGACTCCCCGAGCGCCAATCGCTGCAAAGGACCGAAGGTCGGTTGGCACACCATCAATTGGAGTCGGATCGAGCTTGAAATCCCCTGTGTGCAACACAATGCCTTCAGGTGTGTCGATCGCCACTCCCGCAGCATCCGGAATCGAGTGCGACACGGGGATGAAGACGAACCGGAAAGGTCCGTGATCCACCCACTCGTAGTGGTCCACCGACCTCAAGTCAGGCTTGATGCCGTGCTCCTCAATGCGAGCACGGGCGAACTCCACGGTAAGGCGGGTGCCGTAGATTGGCACGTTTACCTCCCTCAGGAGGTACACGAGGGCACCAATGTGGTCCTCGTGCCCGTGCGTGAGAATGATGCACTTGAGATCATCAGGCCGGTCAAGAATTGATGAAAAATTAGGGAGAACGAGATCAACACCAAGCATGTCCTCTTCCGGGAACATGAGTCCGCAATCGAGGAGAGCCAGGTCACCCCCTATCTCAATCGACGCACAGTTCCTCCCTACCTCACCCAGACCTCCGAGGAAACCAACCCTGACAGTCATAGGGACCGGTATTCGTTGATAGGCTCGAGAGCTCTCCCGATAGCCTCAACGGTCTCAGGGTCGGCGGGGAGGAGTGGGAGGCGGGCCGTTCCAACTGAATCCCAGTAGGCGCTGAGGGCACCTTTGAGCGGCATCGGGCTCGGCTCGAGGAAGAGAGCTTCGTTGAGGGGAGTGAGAAGCTTGTGGATCTCTTCAGCTTTCACGTTCTCCCCTGAGACCACCGCTTCAATCATCTCAGCAATCTCCCTCCCCGCGAGATGTGAAGCTACCGACACAGCTCCAACTCCACCCGCAGCAACAAAATCCTTCGTCAGGGTGTCGGAGCCTGAGTAGACAGCAATCCCCTCCGGGAGGGCAGCAATCGCGCGCCGTGACCAATCAATGTCGTCGACTGCGTCTTTCACCGCAACAACCTTCGGGTGTTTACAGATCTCAATGAGTGTGTCGATCTCGATGAGCGTTGCGGTGCGGCCCGGAATGTTGTAAATCATCACAGGGAGATCGGTTGCGTCAGCAATCGCTGCCATATGAGCAATGATCCCGCTCTGGGGTGGCTTGGAGTAGTACGGCGTCACGATCATCATGGCGTCAACACCCGCCTCGGCAGCAGCCAGCGCGAACTCAATTGACTCAGCCGTGTCACTATTCGTCCCACCAGCAACAACCTTCAATCTGCCTCTCCCGGCGTCAACAGCAGCCGAGAAGAGCGCAATTTTTTCGGGCTTGGAGAGCGTCGGCGATTCTCCCGTCGTGCCTGCAACCACGATAGCTTCTGACCCGTTATCGGCGAGGTGTCGCACGAGCCGCCAGAATACGGCGTAGTCGATCGGACCTTCGGAACTGAATGGCGTGATTACAGCCGTGACGACGCGACCGAAAGGTGCATCTGGTCGATTATCCATGCGCGTGAAGGTACCACGAGCATCCGAATTAACCTCTGATCTATGCCGAACACGAGCCCCCACATACGAGACATCACGACAGCGAACTTCCAGCAGGACGTCATGGTCCGCTCGAGAGAGGTGCCGGTGCTTGTGGACTTCTGGGCCGAGTGGTGTGGCCCGTGCAAGGCGCTCTCCCCTCTCCTTGAGCGCATCACAGATGAGGCGGCTGGAGCATTCGATCTCGCCAAGGTCGATGTCGACGCGAACCAGGAACTCTCCGCGCAGTTCGCTGTTCAGTCGATTCCAACAGTGGTGGCCATCAAGAACGGGAAGGAAGCAGATCGCTTCACCGGCGCCCTCCCTGAAGCATCGATCCTCAAATTCATCAAGGGAGTGCTACCGACCGAACTCGACGTGATGGTCGACCAAGCTCGCACTGTGATGGTGTCGGGGGATACGGCGGGGGCAGAGCACATCCTCCTTCAGGTTCTCGACCGCCAATCCGACCATCAAGACGCTGGCGTAAGCCTCGCAGCGCTCCTTATCGACAGGGGAGACACTGAACATGCTCTTATCGTCCTTGGGAGACTCGCACCGGACGCCGACGTCGACAAGCTCCAAGCAGCAGCACGCCTCCGTCACTCTGCTGGTGACGACATCGCCACTCTTGAGGCAGCCGCATCAGAAGAGACGGCGAATGACAGCAACCACATCGACCTTGCACTCGCGTTGGCAGCGCGCTCGGAGTACGAGCCTGCACTCGACAGACTGCTCGCTGTCGTAGCCGCAAAAGGGGAGGGGAGAGACGAAGCGCGCCAGGCCATGGTTGACATCTTCGAGGTGCTCACCCAGGAGCATGCCCTGACCCGCACCTACCGCAGACAGCTCTCAACTGCATTGCATTGAGGGAGAGCTGAGAGCTGCTCAGATACCGAGCAGGGGTTCCAAGCCAACGCTGAACGTCTCTCTCTGAGCTGGCACCGAGCGCAGCGCGAGGAGGACACCCGGCATGAATGCTGAACGGTCCGATGTGTCGTGAGTTATCGAGAGCCGCTCTCCCTCGGCTCCGAACATGACGGTCTGATGTGCAACTGCACCGGGAATCCGCAGGGAGTGCACGTTCACCCTCCCGACAACCGCGCCCAACGCACCGTCGTACAGTTCCTCTGAGTCAACCTCGCGATCCTGGAGCAGAGCGACCGCTGAGATCCGTTGCGCCGTAGCAATCGCAGTTCCCGAAGGAGCGTCAGCCTTGCGATCATGGTGCATCTCGATGATCTCAGCCACCGAGAAGTGTGGTGCCACAGTCTCCGCCATCTTCATCATGAGAACCGCAGCAATTGAGAAGTTGGGCACGACGAGGCAGTTCCCCGGCCCATTCGCCCAGAGAGCATCAAGAGCAGCGAGGCGGCGGTCATCAAAGCCCGATGTGCCCACTACAACATTCGCGCCAAAGGATCGCCACACGCCGAGGTTCTCCATCACAATGTTCGGCCTTGAGAATTCGAGAATGATGTCACAACCGTCGAGAGCATCTCGCTCTCCGCTGATAGACAGCCCGGCGATACTGCCCGCCGTGTGAGGGTCATACAGGGCAATGAGGTGCAGGTCATTGGCCGCGTTGATAGTCGCCGAAGCAAGACTCCCCATCTGCCCGGATGCACCGGATACGCCTATCTTCATCGAATGTGCTCCTCAAGGTCTTTGCTCTCGAAGGGTCCAACAGCGCCGATCACGTAGGGACCAGCGTAAGCCAACTTTGCGACCTCCATTATCTCGTCATGCGTGACAGCGGAGATAGCAGCCACGATCTCATCTACGGTGAGGTGCTCCTGGCCAACGGTCTCGGTGCGACCGATGAAATTCATCCTGCTATTTGCGTCTTCAAGACCAATCGCAAGGGAACCCTTGATGTGCCCTTTCGCGCGGTCAAGTTCCTCCGTCGTAATTCCGGATTCGAGCACCAGAGCGAGCTGGTCACGAACAATCTTTAGAACCTCATCTGCCTGATTCGGGGTAGTGCCAACATACGTTGCAGACGCCCCCGCATCCGAGAACGGGAGCCGGAAAGTGTGCACTGCGTATGCAAGGCCTCTGGACTCTCTGATCTCGTGGAAGAGTCGGGAGGACATCCCCCCACCAAGGATGTGGTCAACAAGGGAGAGGGCGAAACGACGTTCGTCGCTTCGCGTGATCGCAGGAGAGCCGATCACGAGGTGTGCCTGTTCCGTGTCGCGCCGGGTCACACGGACCTGAGACTCCGTTCGGGGGGGAGAGAGAGTGCGCTCGACCGGGCTCCCCTGCCACTGGCCGAAGTGCTCAGCAACGAGATCCGTGAGACCTTCCGGGAGGTTGCCTGCAACCGCGACTACGACCGAGTGAGGTGTGTACCTCCGCGACCAGTAACCGTGGATCGTGTCGCGCGTCATTGCAGCAATCGACTCTCGAGTTCCAAGCACAGGTGGGGCAAGAGGGTGCCCTCCCCACATTGCGTGAATGAACTCTTCATGAGCAACGTCGGTCGGGTCATCATCATTCATGTTGATCTCTTCAAGGACCACATTGCGTTCAGAGTCGATCTCCGACTGTCGCAGAGCTGGGCGCTGGAGCATCTCTGCGAGGATCTCGACACCGATCGGGAGATCTTCGTCCCGCATCCGGGTCCAGAAACAGGTGTACTCCTTGGAGGTGAACGCGTTGTGTCTTGCACCGATGCCGTCAAAGGCTTCCGAGATACGGCGCGACGGCCACTGATCTGACCCCTTGAAGAGTAGATGTTCAAGGAAGTGGGAGGCCCCTGCTTCTTCAGCGGTTTCGTCCCGGCTACCGGTGTCCACCCAGCAACCGATGGCTACTGAACGCGTTGACGGCATGTTGTATGTAATGAGCCTGAGCCCGTTGGCGAGAGTTGTAAATTGATGCTCCATCGTCGCTAGATGATAGGAAGCAGTGGAGCACTGGGAATCCACCGTCGCGTTCTGTGGGCCACAGACACCG
>CAYYGI010000093.1:0-5617 GCA_964471085.1 uncultured Acidimicrobiaceae bacterium | reverse complement strand
GGTGGTCAGGGGCGGGATCGAACCGCCGACCCCCGGTTTTTCAGACCGGTGCTCTACCTGCTGAGCTACCTGACCGCGGCAAGCGCTCGGACCCGAAGGTCCGAGCGACTGCGACATCTGGCGGGAGCGACGGGATTTGAACCCGCGATCTCCGGCTTGACAGGCCGGCGTGAACTCCAGACTTCACCACGCCCCCGCGTTGTGCCCCCAGGGGAATTCGAATCCCCGTTGCCGCCTTGAAAGGGCGGAGTCCTAGGCCTCTGGACGATGGGGGCAGGGCGCCAACATGGTACAGAGGAGAACCGGCTACGAACATTGGAGTATATCTGTGTGTCGATCCTGTAGATCATCGGATGGAGTCCCGCCTGCTACCGGTATCGTTGCCCTATGCATGATGCAACTGAGACCCGTGTCGGCCCACCCTCCTCGGACATCAATCTTTACAAGGCCCTCGTTGGCCTCGTAACGGGGGGTGTCGGCGAAGGGGTTGACCGGCTCACAGCACTTGCGTCCGAACTTGACTCGGCAGTTGATGATCCAGCATCCGTCGAGACAGTGCCGATGAGCGTGAATGGTACGCTGATGATTCTCGTCGGGTGGATCTCGGAGTTGCCGGAACAGTTGGATACGGCCAGATCAACAGCGTCCAATGCAGTGTCTCCGCTGAATCGAGTGGCTGGTGTTGCTTACGACACCGGGGCGGCACTTGCCGAGGCAACAGGGCTCGCACCCCTCATTTCGGAGATCACCGCGCCGACACGTCAAGCAGTCGCGGAGGAGCTCGATCGTCTCTCGAAAGTAGGGACGGCGGAGTATGCCAGGGGTCGTGTGCTTGTCGTGCAGGCAGTCGAGAGGTCCGTCGACGGAGTAGTCGGCTACCTCGGGGAATCTGAAGAACTTGGAGAGCTGGTTCGTGAGCAGACACTCGGTGTCACTGGCTCAGCGGTACGAGAGATGCGCGAGACAGGTGCAGCCGCAGATGCTCTAGCGGAGGGCGTCTTCCGCAAATTGTTCGGTCGCAGCGATCGGCCGCTCCCCCCAATGCCGGCCGTTGATCCCCGGTGAGGAAGAACGAGGCGTTTGAGGTTCTCCAAGGCAGGTCAGCTGGGTTTGTGACACGATTCTTCGCCTTTGTCGTTGACCTCGTCGTTGTTGTAGGGATTCTCGCCGTTGGAGGTTGGCTCGCTGTCCTGGTTGACGACATATTCGAGCAGGTTGGATTCGATCCCAGAGTCGCGACCGCTACGATCTACCTCTTCCTTCTCCCGTTCATCATCGGCTCATACTTCGTTGCGTTCTGGGCGTTGACCGGGAGAACCATCGGGAAGTGGTTCATGGGACTCAGGGTCGTGGATGCAAGCGGAGAACCCCCTCCCATTGGCAGGGCGATCCTTCGCTTCCTGGGGTACGCCTTGTCGGCCGCGGTCGTCTGGGTCGGGTACCTGTGGGTGATCGTTGATGACGAACGCCAGGCGTGGCACGACCATATTGCCAAGACCTGGGTTGTCTACGATTACGAGAGGCACAAAGGCGGCCAGATTTACGAGAAGTTGCTTCGCCGCTCTGACGCTGAATAGCCCCCGGTCGTCCTGACATGCGTTCCCGTGATTCTTGTATCCTCTCACGATGAGCGACATTCTTGCTACTACACAAGCCTGGATCGATGGTGACCCTGACCCTAAAACTCGCGCTGAGCTCGCCGGACTCCTCGCGCCCGGCACAACAGGAGAGCTCCAGGACCGTATGAACGGAAGCCTCGCGTTTGGCACTGCAGGGCTTCGCGGGAGAGTGGAGGCTGGATCCAATCGGATGAACCGGGCAACTGTTATCCGTGCAACTGCGGGTCTTGCCGCCCATTTCTCCTCCCACACCACTGCCGATGAGCGGATCATCGTCATTGGGAGAGATGCCCGGCCATCCTCCCAGTCATTCATGGATGATGCAATCGGCGTGCTATCCGCTGCCGGTTTTCGAGTTCACTACTTCGTTGAGCCAACTCCAACGCCACTCGTTGCGTACGAAGGGCTCACCCTCGGAGCATGCGCGTCGATCGTCATTACGGCTTCGCACAACCCTCCGCTAGACAATGGATACAAGGTTTACGGTGGCAACGGTGTGCAGATCACCACTCCCGTTGATGCCGAGATAGCAGCCAGAATCGCCGCGGTTGGCCCTGCAAATCAGGTGCCGAGGGCAACAGATCCGTACGCTGACCCCAACGTCAGGGCAGTGAGACCCGACCTCTTCGAGGATTATCTTCATTCGGTCGCTGCCTGCCTGCCTACCTCAACCGGCGACCGGGAGATCTCGATCGTGTACACAGCTATGCACGGTGTGGGGGGGAAGTTCGTGACCGAAGCGTTGCGTCGGTTCGGTTTTAAGCGGGTTCACCCTGTTGCTCGGCAGTTCAAGCCTGATGGCAGATTCCCCACACTCACCTTCCCGAACCCCGAAGAGCCGGGAGCGTTGGACCTCTCTCACGAACTTGCCCAGGCTATCGACGCAGATCTTGTGCTCGCAAACGATCCAGACGCGGATCGCCTTGGAGTCTCCGTGCCTCTCCCCGGGGGTGTGTGGCGACCGCTCACCGGCAACCAGATCGGGTGCCTCCTCGCGGAGCACCTCCTCTCGACAAGTAGTGGTGGGCAGCGTGTCGTAGTCAGTTCGGTCGTGTCTACTCCGATGCTCGGCAAGATAGCGACTGCTCACGGCACCACCTGGCGCGAGTCGTTGACGGGCTTCAAGTGGATTTGGAGCGCTGCTCTTGATCTCAAGGAGGAGGGGTACGGGGATCTTGTACTCGGATTCGAGGAGGCGTTGGGCTACTCGGTGGGGACCGCTGTGCGTGACAAGGACGGGATTTCGGCTGCACTTGCGTTCGCGATCATTGCTGCGGACGCCGCTGCAGAAGGTGTCATCGTCATGGATCTACTCGGAAGCCTGTACGAGAAGTACGGAATCTGGGCATCAACACAAGTCTCTATCCGGCGAGATGGCCCGGCTGGCCTTGACGAAATCGGTGAGGCTATGCAACGTTTGAGGTCGGCCCCTCCCTCTGCAATTGCTGACATCCCGGTCAGAGGCGTCACCGACTATGCAGATGGTGCCGAGATGCGGCCTCGCTACCTCGGCGAAGCAGACCTTGTGGAGCTTGATCTCGGAGACGTAGGACGAGTCCTCGCGCGTCCATCGGGGACGGAGCCGAAGCTCAAAATATACGTCGATCTTGCTCTGCCATATCCATCGGACGGCCGATGGTTAGACGCAGAGGACTCGCTGGTCAGACAGGCAGACACGGTGGGACAGTCGCTTGCTCGCTGGCTTGAGGCTACAGACGAAGGTCTCTGACACTTCGATCGATGCAATTGCTGCGGAGGTACAAACCAACGTATCATCCTCCTATCAACCAGGAGGAAACGTGGGTTTTGAGCTCCCGCAGGCACGTTCGGTAGCAGTAGATCCGACACAAGCAGAGATGCGGTCGTGGGCCGAAGAGTACTTGGCGGATGCATCCGTCACCGAATTCGGCAACATCAACTACAAGGCTGAGGTCAAGTCCCGGTTGGGTCCCTCGACTTTCTTCGTCACTGACGCGGAGAACCACAAGAATCGGATGTCCCGGGCAGAGTACGATGAGTGGGCTGCCAAGCAGGACGCGTACATCGCGGAGAAGGACATGATCCTCATTGAAGGCTTTATCGGCCCGGATCCTGACTTTCGGACGGGGAGCCGCCTCTACATGGAGCGTACCCAGGCAAATATCCCCGCGATGCAGCAACAGCTTTACTTCAAGAAGGAGGAGGGGTGGGAGCCGGAGTTCACCGTGATCTTTACGCCTGGTCTCATGGCACCAGGCAAGCCGAGCGACCGGCAGATCCTTGTCGACAATGACAACTACGTCACGAGGGTGTTCGGCTCAGACTATTTTGGTGAGTCCAAAATGGGGGGTCTGCGGATGTGGAACCATCTCGTCTATGAACGGGGCGGTCTTGCCCTTCACTCGGGTCTCAAGACTTTCCCTGACGTTCGGGGCGGAGAGAAGGCGGTGCTGATCCTCGGTCTCTCCGGCACAGGGAAGACGACTACGACGTTCCGCCAGCAGCTTGGATCTCTCCCTGTGCAGGATGACTTTGTGGCGCTATTCCCCAAAGGAAAGATTTTTGCCTCGGAGAATGGCTGCTTCGCGAAGACTTTCGGCCTTGATCCCCACGACGAACCGACGGTGTACGGAGGGACAGTCGGGGCCGATGCGTGGCTAGAGAATACCTGGGTGTCACCCGAGGGTAAGGTTGATTTCTTCAACGGATCAGACACTCTCAACGGCCGCTCAACGTTTCCTCTTGCCAACATCAGGCATCGCGATCCACACGATCTGCCTCGCGCAAACCACATCTTGCTCTTGAACCGCAACGAGACGATCATCCCCGCTGTTGTCAAGCTCAAGCGTGACCAGGCCGCTGCATACTTCATGTTGGGAGAGACGCGCGGCACCAGCGCTGGAGGGGCTGCTGAAGCAGGGAAGAGTCTTCGAGTACCAGGCACAAACCCATTCTTCTTCGACAACGATGCGTTGATGGGGAACCGATTCCTGGAGTTGCTGGGCAGTATGCCTGATGTCGACGTGTTCGTGATGAACACCGGCAGGGTAGGTGGCCCAGAGAGTGACGAACGCTCAAAGAAGGTGAAGATCTCGCATTCGAGCACCGTCGTGCAGGGTATTGTTGAAGGGACGATCGAGTGGGAGGAAGATCCAGACTTTGGATATTTCGTCGCTGCTGCAATCGAAGGCTTCGAGGATCTGGATCTTCTGAATCCGAAGGCGATGTACGAAGCGCAGGGACGTGGGGCTGAGTACGCACAGCTCGTGACTGACCTCATGGTGGATCGTCGCAGGTATATCCGGACCTTCCCCGGGCTTGATTCTTCGATCATTGAAGCAATCTCGTGAGCATCAGCGTCCGAGGGGTAGGCTCGCTATGCGATGTGGTGGGCATCCTCGTTGTGTGAACAAAGTACCGGGCACTAAATCTGTTAAGACTCGCAACAGGGAGGCCGACACCTAGGGGAGGACAGAAACGGATAACAGTGGAAGCACATAACCCAGACTTATTGGGATCGATCGATGACCGCGAATTTACCACTTCGCGCAAGGGGTATGACAAACGCGAGGTGCGCGTCTTCCTCAGCCAGCTTGAAACAAACTTTCGCGAACTCGAAGAGTGGGCTCACGAGGCAAAACTTCGGTTGCAAGAGGCCGAGTTCGAGGTAGAGAAGGTGAAGGACTCCGAGGGGCAGGCGGTTGACGAAGCGATTGCAACCGTGTTTGAAGCGAGAGATCGAATTCTGGATCGAGCTCGCACTCAGGCAGTTGAGATTGAGGATGACGCTCGCTCGAAGGCTGCCACGATTCTTGACGGTGTTGACGGGGATGGGAGAGAGATGTCTGAGGGTCTTGATGCTGCGAAGCTCGAAGCGACAGCCCTCTTGGAGGATGCTCAGAAGAGAGCCGACGAGTTGCGCTCCGACGCGAACGAGGCCGAGCGTCAGCTCGATGATCTGGTAGCAGAACGAGATAGCATCCGCACGGAGCTTGCTTCCCTTGCTGTCGAGCAACAAA
>CAYYGI010000092.1:0-5628 GCA_964471085.1 uncultured Acidimicrobiaceae bacterium | reverse complement strand
TCACACGCCGAGGATTGCAAGGGCCTCGGTTGCCGAGAAGTCTCGGTCATTCTCGATAGGGCCCGCAAGACCGGGCGTGCGACACGCAACGCCTCCCTCGACTAGCGCTTGCAAGGTACTCATGAAGCGGCGGAGTTGGGGAGGCAGGGGGAAGTACTCGTCCTCAGCAATCACTCGCACTGTCTCTGTGCCTGCGGTTGGAGCAACCCGCTCAATGACGCCACGCACCTTCTGATCGGGTGCAGAAGCTCCTGCAGTGACCCCAACGACCGTTGCACCCTCAAGCCACTCGCCTTGAACATCGGCTGAAGAGTCAACGCGATATGACGGCACACCGGCGTTGCGGCCCACTCGCACGAGTGCCTGGGTGTTGGACGAGTTCTCCGAACCGACAACGAGAATGACATCCGAACGGGACGCAAGCTCCTGGATTGCACTCTGGCGATTCGTTGTGGCGTAACACAGGTCACTCTTTCGCGCTGTCCAGAGATCCGGGAAACGATCCTGTGCATCAGCAAGCACACCCTCCCACTCATACAACCCCAGAGTCGTCTGGGCAAGAAGCGCAACAGAGCCCTCTCTACGCGAAGTGAACGCAGAAAGACCGACTCTTGGATCAACGAGCTGCGTGGATTCCGGTGCCTCAGCCATTGCGCCAATCGCTTCGTCGTGCCCTTCGTGGCCAACATAGATAATGTCATACCCGTTCTTGGCCATTCGGCGCACTTCGTGATGCACCTTGGTGACCAGTGGACATACAGCGTCGATCATCACCGCGCCCCGTTCGTGTGCCACCGCCACAACCTCTGGAGCAGAGCCGTGGGCCGATAGCATCACAGGGGATCCTTGTGGCACCTCAGTGATGTCATCAATGAAGATGACCCCCGCATCCTCAAATGCTCCCACGACCGCAGCGTTGTGCACGATCTCGTGGTAGCAGTACACGGGCGCCTCGAAGACCTGCACCATCCAGGTGAGAGCCTTGATCGCCATCTCGACGCCAGCACAAAAGCCGCGCGGCTCCGCAAGAAGGACCGTGGTCGCCATACAGGAAGGTTAGGACGTATCCGCCCGTTGTTCAGGGGTCGAACGGTATCCTTCCACCGAAGATGTCCCTCCCTAAGCTCCTTGAAGTAATCCCAGGTTCTCCAGCAGAAGTTGCAGGTCTTGCACCCGGTGACGAGCTCGTCTCTATCAATGGTGTGATTCCCAACGACGTGATCGAGTATCAGCAACTCGCCGATGACACGAATCCTCTCTTTCTACTCAAGAGAGATGGGACGAATTTCGAGAAAGTGCTCGTCAAACCAGAAGGCTCGCCCGTTGGTCTCAGGCTCGGGTCCTCCCTCTTCGATCGCGTCCAGACCTGTGACAATCACTGCTCATTCTGTTTCATTTACCAACTGCCACCCGGGATGCGCAAGTCGCTCTACCTCAAGGATGATGACTACAGGCTCTCCTTCCTTTACGGGAACTTCACGACTCTGACACGTTTTACAGAACTCGACCTCGCTCGCGTCATTGAGGAGGGGCTTGGGCCTCTCTACGTCTCTATCCATGCAACTGATCCCGATGTCAGGGCCCAGATGCTCCGGAACCCAAGAGGCGCTACGAGCCTTCGGTGGCTTGAAGCGCTCCTCGACAATGGCATCAAGGTGCACGGCCAGATAGTGCTGTGTCCCGGTGTCAACAACGGAGAGCTTCTTGAACGCACCCTCGCCGAGACGCTCACTCGGTTCGCGAAGTTAGAGACGCTCGGCATCGTGCCACTCGGTCTCTCTAAATTCAATACGGAACCGGATCTCAGAGTCCACACACCCAAGGAAGCTGCGAGTGACCTCTCGATCATTGAGTTCTGGCAGGAGGAAGCTCTGCGTATCCTTGGCAGGAGGATCTTTCAGGCTTCAGACGAGCTATACATCACTGCTGGGATCGATGTGCCCGATGCCGAACACTACAACGGATACCAGCAGCACGAGAATGGCATAGGTATGGTTCGAGCGTTCTACGACGAACTTGACCGCCTCGAGCATGGTTCGCCCGCAACGGCACCTATCGTCACAGGGGAGTGGCGCTCCTTACCAGCAGCACCTGCCGAGGGGTACCGTGCACTCCGACACCGTGCTGGCCACCCCCACACGGAGGAGGGCGGTGAGCGCGGGCCGCTCGTTGTCGTGACCGGCACCTACGGTAGGGCGGTCTTGAATCCGGTGCGACACCGTTTCGAGGCTCTGACTTCTCGCAAGGTCCGGATCCTGGAAGTTCCGAACAATTTTTTCGGAGGAAACGCCGCTGTGGCTGGCCTGCTAGTAGGAGAAGATATCATCAACACAATCAAGAGAGATACCGAACCCGCTGGGGTGTACGTGATTCCTGATGTTGCTCTCTCTGGCGACATCTTCATCGACGATACCCCCCTGAGTCAGGTGATCGAGCAAGCAGATGCACCTGTCGTAGTCGCCCCGGCTACGGCTGCAGGACTCGTTGGAGCCGGTCGATGACGAGGCTCCCGATCGTCGTGATTCTGGGTCGCCCAAACGTCGGGAAATCGACGTTGGTGAACCGTATTCTTCGGCGCAAGGCCGCTGTCACGAACGTCGAAGCTGGTGTCACGCGGGATCGCAGACAGTTCGATGCTGAGTGGGCCGGAACGCAGTTTCACATCGTTGACACGGGGGGGTGGGAGGCCAGACCAGAAGAGAAGCTCACTGCAGACATCCGGGAACAGGCAGAGATCGCTATCTCTGGTGCCGATCTTGTGATCTTCGTTGCCGACGCTACTACTGCTCTCACTGATGACGACATAGGGATAGCTCGCATCCTCCAAACATCTGGGGTGAAATACCTCCTCGTTGCGAACAAAGTTGACTCACCAGCGGTTGAGTCTGACCTTGCTCATCTCTGGGGTCTCGGTCTTGGAAACCCGATCCCGATATCCGCTCTTGCAGGGCGCAACACAGGGGAGTTCCTCGATGAACTCGTTGCTGCCCTTCCAACCGATCTTGGGGGAGACCCAGTGCCTCGCGTCATAGCGAGCCTCGCGATCATTGGAAGACCGAACGTTGGAAAATCCACACTACTGAATCGTCTCGCCGGGACAGAGCGAGTACTCGTCTCTGATGTCCCGGGCACCACTCGCGACCCTATCAACCTTGTCGTAGAGATCAACAACGAATACTTTGAGGTGATCGATACCGCAGGCATCAAGCGGCGCACAAAGATTGCTGACGATACTGACTACTACTCGGTGTTGCGAGCTCATGACGTCGTGCGCCAAGCAGATGTCGTGCTCTTTGTGATTGACGGCCAGAGAGGGGCAACCCATCAAGAGCAACGTCTTGCAGAGGAGATAATGCACGCCGGAGCGGGGCTCATTCTCATTCTCAACAAGTGGGACGAACTCACCGAGGAGGAACGTCTCGAGACGGAAGACTCGGTAGCTGACCGGCTCGCATTTGTTGATTGGGCACCGATCCTGCGCATGTCGGCCCTCACCGGTGCGCGCACACATCGCTTACCGAAGTACATCACCATGGTTCTTGAACACCGGAAGCAACGAATTCCTGCCGCCGAAACGAACCGACTGGTCCGCTCACTCCAAGAAGCACATCCACCCCCGGTAAGGAAAGGGAGGCGGCCGAAAATCCTGTATGCAGTGCAGGCAGAGACGGAACCACCGACGTTCATTCTCTTTGTGCGTGGAGGCGAACTCGGGAGCGACTACATTCGGTTTATCGAGAATCGCATCAGGGAGACGTACGACTTCACAGGCACACCAATCAGGATCCGGACAAGGAACCGTCACTGATGACTAGCTGGTTGAGCGAGGCAACCGAACGTGCTCTCGGAGGTGGCCCGGAGCGCTATCACACCAAGCTCAAGGCAGATGGGAAACTCTTTGTACGTGATCGTGTGAATCTCCTCGTCGACTCAGGGAGTTTTGTCGAAGATGGTCTCCTCGTTCGCAATGACGACGCTGCACTTGCCGCCGATGGTGTGGTGACCGGGAGAGCCCGGGTGGATGGCAGGGCAGTCATGGTGATTGCCAACGATCCAACCGTGAAGGCAGGGTCGTGGGGTCGCATCACCGTCGAGAAGATGATCCGTGCCCTTGAAGCAGCCTACGACGAGCTCCTCCCCGTCTTCTACCTCATCGACTCTGCAGGGGCACGAATCACCGACCAGGTTGATCTCTTCCCGGGGAGAAGAGGCGCAGGGAAGATCTTCTACAACCAGATCAGGTTATCTGGCCGGGTTCCACAGATCTGCTGTCTCTTTGGCCCCTCCGCTGCAGGCGGTGCGTACATCCCTGCGTTCTGTGACGTCGTGGTCATGGTGGAGGGGAGGGCATCGATGTATCTCGGGTCGCCTCGGATGGCTCAGATGGTCATTGGGGAGGACACGACGCTTGAGGCTATGGGTGGTGCCCGCGTGCACTGCGAAACTTCAGGGTGCGGTGACGCGTTGGTGCACTCCGATGAGGAGGCTATCGAGTGGGCCAGAGAGTACTTCTCCTATGTCGCGGATAACTACAGGATCCATCCCCACGAGTACGAACCCGAACTTCCTTCCCCTGACATCGACATTACAGCCGTACTGCCTGGTGATGCTGGAAGTGCTTACGACATGCACGACTTCATCGATGGCCTTGTTGACGAAGGGTCGTTCTTCCCGGTGAAACACCTCTTTGCCCCAGAGCTCATCACCGGATTTGCAAGGCTCAACGGCTCCTCGATAGGCATTGTTGCAAGCCAGCCGAGTCATCTCGGGGGAGTGCTCTTCGTCGATTCGGCTGACAAAGCGGCGCGCTTCATGTGGCTCTGTGACGCTTTCAACATCCCCCTACTCTTTCTTGCTGACGTACCCGGTTTCATGATCGGGAGTCAGGTCGAAGCTCAGGGGATCATTCGTCACGGAGCAAAGATGATCACCGCAATGGCTGAAGCGACTGTTCCGCGTGTCTCTGTCATTGTTCGCAAGGCCTACGGTGCTGGTCTCTACGCATTCTCAGGTCCAGGATTCAACCCTGAAGCAACGATTGCTCTCCCTACCGCCGAGATTGCTGTCATGGGACCTGAAGCTGCAGTCAACGCGGTGTACTTCAACACGATCGAGAGCCTTGAGGAACCTGAACGTTCTGCGTTTGTCGAGGAGAAACGTGCAGAGTACGAAGAGGATGTTGACCTGATGCGCCTCGCTGCAGAGGGTGTCATCGACGCGATTATTGAACCGATACATCTTCGCGCCGAGCTGATCAAGCGGTACGCTATGGCGAAGGGGAAGGATCGCTTCTTCTCAGAACGAAGGCACAGCGTTCCTCCGGTATGAGTGATTCTCCGGAGGACCCGAAAGTTGGTCACTTCAAGGATCCGGCGAGTGAAGAAGAGGTTGATCCTGGTTGGCCTTGGAGCTTCCTGCTTATCGTTGGTGCAGGCGCTCTCTATCTCATCCTCAGATTGGTTGAGGCAGTCAACGACTTCCTGCTGAATTGAAGGCGAATCTCTAGTTGATGGCAGGCCGGTAGACAATCCACCGTTCCTACTCTCCCGCACTACGGGACGTGGCGCAGCATGGCAGCGCACCAGTCTGGGGGACTGGGGGTCGCCGGTTCAAATCCGGCCGTCCCGA
>CAYYGI010000091.1:0-5725 GCA_964471085.1 uncultured Acidimicrobiaceae bacterium | reverse complement strand
TTGTGGCGGGGTGTGGCTGCAGCAGGACCATGAAAGCCCCTCGGAACGAGGTACACGTCACCGTCTCGCACGGTGAGGGTGTCGTCGATCTCGCCGTCAGTGGTGTAGCAACCGAAAAATCCGAACCCGGCTTCGCCATCGATGCGGAAGTAGTAGATCTCCTCAAGCTCTATCTCAACGTCAGTCGTCTCGTCGTGCTTGTGCGGGGGGTAGGACGACCAACTTCCCTCGGGTGTGAGCACTTCCACGGCAATGAGCTTGTCGGCATCAGCGGAATCTGCGCTGAGAAAATTGTTGATCTGGCGAGTACCGACACCCCCTCCCCTGACTTCAACCCTGACATCCTGGGCATCGACGCGATACGGGTCAATACGCCGGGTTGCCTCTGAGGTACACAGCGCCACTTCGCATGGCCCCTGGGTTACCAGTCGAACCTCCGTATCGATCGGCACATACGCGAAGTCAGTGACGGCAGCAAAGACGCTGGCCCTTCCCTTGAGGCGGAGGGAACTCGACTCGACCTCAACCGTCACACCCCCAGAGAGCGGAAGGATCGCCATCTCGGTACTACCCGTAGTGAGCTCATGCGTCGTGCCCGCAGGGAGACTCAGGACACGCAGGCCCGAGTACCGCCACCCGGCCCTCGTCGGGGTAATGTCAACAGAGGCAGCACCGCTGCTGCTGGATCCTGAAGGAAAGAAGCGTCTAGCCACGGTGTCCGCTTCGTAGCTCACCTGCCACTCGCGATGTTCTCTAAGAAGGAGAAGCTGCGTGCGGCAGCGACGATCGGGCCATCACCAGGATCCGGCTCGGCGGTCAACACCGCATCTTGCTCGATGACGTACCAACCTCGGTACCCCTGGGTCTCGAGAAGATCGATGAATCCCAGAATGTCTACGCTGCCGTCGCCCAGGGGGAGGAAGAGGCCATCTATCACGGCCTGGCGGAAAGCCAGATCACCGGCGCGGACCCGCTGCGCCAAGTGCTCATCGAGATCCTTGAGATGCACGTGGGCGACTCGACCCTCCGCAATCTCTGCTACATCGACTGGATCGACGCCTGCCAGAGCAAGATGTCCGGTATCGATGCAGAGATCTATCGTAGACCGATCAAGTACACGCTCCACGTGGTTTCTTCCAACGACCGCCATCCCCCAGTGGGGGTGGAGCGCTGCTCGCACACCGTGTTCAGCCGCAATCTCGATGACTTGATCGAGGCCAGCCATGAACGTATCCCACTCACCCTCTGTGAGGTCTATCTGCTGATCGTATCCGGGGTGATGCGAGTCAGGTCCGAGCACCATGACGGGCGCACCAATGCTTGCGAGGGTGGCTGCTGTTCGATCCACGTAGGCAAGGGTTTCAGCAAGCAGTTCCGGTTGGTACAGGACTGCGGGCACGAAGCCGCCCACAAGAGCCAGGTCGAATTGCTCCAAGAGCGCTCTTAGTTCGTCGGCATCTTCGGGAAGATATCCGTCAGGTCCAAGCTCGGTAGCTGAGAGGCCAATCGCTTGCATCTCCCCAAGAACGCGTGCCCTCCCCATCAAGTGCCCCCAACCGGGAGACCCATCCACACCCCAGGTAATTGGGGCCCCTGCTATACGGTTCAAGATGGTCACAGTACTTCCTCCAGAGTCACGGTTCTCTCCTCGCGTGCCGAGATGGTGCAAGCCTCTGCGATCAGGAGCGCGGCCCTTGCGTCGTGTACCGTGCACATGTTCGGTCCAACGCCTTGCACCAGGGAGAGGAAGGCGTCCATCTCCTTAGCGTAGGTTGCACCAAAACGCGATATCCAATCCTTGTAAGGATCGACTGGTTCTGGGACACCCGGCTCGACGGAGCGCAGCGGCGTGCGCTCGTCAAGACCCACAGCTATTGAATCCTTCGTTCCAAAGACTTCCATGCGGACATCGTACCCAACAGGGTCATGGCGTGATCCAGACAGCACTGCCAGGGTTCCGTCGTCGAGCCAGAGAGTCACTACGGTCTGGGCATAGTCATTGAATTCACCGAACCACTCGAATCCCTTTGTGGTGCCGGTCGCGTGGACACGAACGACCTCGCTTCCGGTGACAAAACGGAGCATGTCGAAGTCGTGTATCAACTGGTCGATGAACTCTCCCCCGGAGTGTTCAATGTACTCCTTGGTAGAGATCTCGTGGTCGTGATGCTGTCCAACGATGAGCGTTACGACTCCAAGACTGCCGTCTGCCACCAGATCTCGTGCTCGTCGATAGCCCACGTCGAATCTGCGATTGAATCCGATCTGCACTGGGACATCCCCTTCGGACACGGCAGCAACCGCCCTATCTGCGTCGGTGAGATTCATCGCAATCGGCTTCTCACACAACACAGGCACCCCCAGGTCGACAGCGAGCTCGATCAGGTCGGCGTGCGAATCCGAAGGAGTGCAGATCACCGCGGCATCAACCGAGTCGAGGAGCAATTCCGGGCTCGCTATGGTTTCGGTGCCCCACCTCTCAGCAATACGACGTACTGCTTCAGGCTCCACGTCTGTCACGACGACGGTGGAGACATCTGGCTGACTGTGCAGGTTCTCGGCGTGAATTGTACCGATGCGACCCGCTCCGATGATGCCGACTCTCATGTCAGATCTCGCTCTCTCTGATATGTGTTGGAACGTTCCAACTCTTAGGTCTATACTCTAGTCAGCACTGCTTGGAAAGCGGTGCGAGGATTCCTACAAGCAAGGTGCTCGCTAAGAGCGGGGAGAGACAATGGAGACAGTCCAGCTCACGACAGGGCAGGCAATCGTGCGTTGGCTGATTGCTCAGCGCACCGAGATCGGTGGGAAGAATCTCCCCCTATTCCCTGGCGTCTTTGCGATCTTTGGCCACGGCAATGTCGTCTCCCTCGGCGAGGCACTCGCAGAGGCCAGGGATGAGTTACCGACCTGGCGCGGTCAGAACGAGCAATCCATGGCGCTCGCGGCAGTAGCGTTCGCGAAGGCGAAACGTCGACGCCAGATCATGGTCGCCACCTCCTCCATTGGACCGGGATCAACGAATATGGTCACAGCAGCAGCGGTCGCTCACGCCAACCGACTACCGCTCCTCCTGATCAGTGGCGATACGTTTCAACATCGTATCTCTGACCCCGTTCTCCAACAAATCGAAGACTTCGGTACCCCCTCGACAACGGTGAGCGACACGTTTCGGGCAGTGACCCGCTTCTGGGACCGCATCACCCGCCCGGAACAGATCATCCAAGCTCTCCCCCAAGCACTCGCTGTCATGCTCGATCCGGTCGAGTGCGGACCAGCGTACATCGGCCTCCCCCAAGACATCGCCGCCGAGGCCTACGACTTCCCTCTGCAGTTCTTCGACGAGGTTCGCCACTACATCCGAAGACCTGGCCCCGATACTCGCGACGTGGCCTCAGCAGCATCCGTGCTTGCAGGCGCGCAGAAGCCGCTCCTCATTGCAGGGGGCGGCGTCCACTACTCGGGTGCCGTGAAAGAATTCACCGACTTTGCTCTCGAAAGAGGAATTCCTGTCGTCGAGACGGTAGCGGGCAAGTCCACCCTGGTCTCCAACCATTCGAACTTTGCCGGACCTATCGGGGTCACCGGCAGCACTTCTGCCAACAGCCTCGCTGCTGAGGCCGATGTCGTCGTGGCGGTCGGCACTCGTCTCCAGGACTTCACGACCGGGTCGTGGTCCGTCTTCCAGAACCCCCGGATGCAACTGATAGCAATAAACGTAGGACGATTCGATGCCACCAAGCACCAGGCGGTAGCGGTTGTCGGTGACGCACAGTCGTCACTCAAGGCGATCGATGACGCGCTCGGTGACTACAAGGCCCCCACTGAGTGGCTCAATTTCGCGCGAGAGAAACACCACGAGTGGCGCGACTACCTCGATGACTACGTCGAGCGCGACTTCGACGTGCCCACCTATGCCCAAGTGATCCGAGCGGTGAACGACCTCGTCGATGATGACGACTATCAGGTCGCTGCCGCCGGGGGGCTTCCCGGAGAAATCAACATGGGGTGGGATGCACGATCTGTCGGCTCCATCGACATTGAGTACGGTTTCTCCTGCATGGGGTACGAGATCGCCGGTGCGTGGGGCGCCAAAATGGCGCTCCCCGATCGGGATGTTATCTCGTGGGTCGGCGACGGCTCATACCTCATGATGAACTCAGAGATCTACTCAACCGTAGCGACCGGCCAGAAGGTCATCTTCATCGTCTGCGACAACGGCGGATTCGCTGTCATCAATCGGCTTCAGGCCGATACAGGGGGGGAGGAATTCAACAACCTCTTTGAACACACCAAGAGAGCCAACAACACGAGGGTCGATTTCGTCAAGCACGCCGAATCGATGGGCGCGCTTGCTGAGAAGGTCACCGGCATTGAAGAGTTTCGAGAGGCTTTCTCTCGAGCCAAGGCAGCGGACCGAAGCTACGTCATCGTGATCGACACCCACCCCTACGAGTGGACAGAGGGAGGCTCGTGGTGGGAGGTGGGCATCCCCGAAGTCTCCGATCGCGACGAAGTCCGTGCTGCGCGTGCCGAGTCGGATGGCGAGCGCAAGGCGCAACGCCTCGGAGTCTGGGGGAGGGTGTGACCCTTCGATGAAGCACCCGACAATCCTCGATGTCGCTACAAAAGCGGGTGTCTCGAAGTCGCTGGTCTCGCTCGTCATGAGAGGCTCAGATCAGGTCAGCGCTCCAAGCAGAGAAGCCGTGTTAGAGGCAGCAAGAGCACTCGGGTATCGCCCCAATGCAGCAGCGCGCACGATGGTGCGGCAACGCTCCCACGTAGTTGGTGTGATGATCTCGGATCTCCGGAATCCCTTCTTTGCTGATGTAATCGACGGCATCGATCTAGAGGCTACAGACTCCGGTTACCGCGCAATTCTGACGACAGGTAGCCGAGTTGCGGAGCGGGAACGTCTTGCAATCACGACCCTCCTCGAACTGCGAGTCGACGGCCTCATTCTCGCATCGCCGGTAGTCGACGGGGAGTTCGTCACAGATATATCGCGCACAGTGCCAACGGTCATCGTGGGGAAAGCAGCAAGAGCGTCCACTCTCGACAGCGTCACCAACGACGACCGCCGTGGTGCCGGGATGGTCGTAGACCACTTGGTGGAGCTCGGGCACCAACGTATTGCACACATCGACGGCGGCGTCGGTGCCGGTGCCCGACCTCGCCGGACCGGCTACGAGCATGCAATGCGACGCCACGGACTGGAGAAGGAGATCCGATCCACTCGGGGTGGCTTCACCGAAGAGGGGGGCAGCAGCGGGATGGAGAACCTTCTTGCCAGCGGTACACGACCGACTGCCGTCTTTGTCGGCAACGACCTCGCGGCTGTCGGTGCGCTCGAAGTGCTTGACGCCGAAGGGCTCGATGTGCCGAGCGACATCTCGGTTGTGGGCTACGACAACATCGCCCTTGCCGCAGGCCGCCGCTTGGAGTTGACAACGGTCGATCAACCCCGCCACGACATGGGACGGATGGCGGCAGGGCTCATCTTGGAGAAGATCGAAAAAGACCGTGCAATCGCCAGCCATGTTGTCCTTCCACCGAAGTTGATCATACGAGCATCAACCGGACCACCTCACCTGTAATACCCGCCAGCCAACGGAGCAGAGATCATGCAACTCATAAACCACTGGATCGACGGAGTATTCGTAGCTTCAACACCGCGCCGGACAGGTCCGGTCTTTAATCCGGCGACAGGCGCTCAGACCGC
>CAYYGI010000090.1:0-5747 GCA_964471085.1 uncultured Acidimicrobiaceae bacterium | reverse complement strand
TCGAGGGATGCCCCACCAACAAGGCCGCCATCAATATCCTTCTTCGCCATGAGGTCCGCGATGTTCCCGGGGTTCACCGAGCCGCCATAAAGCACCCTCGTCGAGTCGGCAGCGGATCCCGCAACGCCTCGGATCTGGTCACGGATAAAGGTGCACATTGTGCCCGCATCATCCGCACTCGCCGTTCTCCCCGTCCCGATCGCCCAAATCGGCTCGTACGCAACAACGATCGACGCGATAGTCAGAGGGTCGATTCCAGTAATCGAGTTGCGCAGTTGAGACCCCACACGCGCCTCGGCGTCCCCGGCGTCTCGCTCTTCAAGCGTCTCCCCCACACACACGATCGGGGTCATACCTGCAGCGAGAACAGCCTCCGCCTTCTTGCTCACGATCTCATCACTCTCCCCGAAGAGCGCACGGCGTTCGGAGTGGCCGACTATCACATATTTCACACTCAACTTGGAGAGCATCGAGGCCGAGACCTCCCCGGTGAACGCTCCGCTCTCATGCCACTCTACGTTCTGTGCGCCGAGCTTGATACCAAGACGGTCCGCTTCAATAACCGTCTGGGTGGATCGCAACGCCGTAAACGGTGGACACACGACCACGTCGACGCGGTTGTAGTCACCTTGAACAAGGCGATAGCTGAGCTTCTGCACCACCTGGATCGCCTCCAGATGGTTGACATTCATCTTCCAGTTTCCAACGATCAAGTCCTTGCGCATCTCATACCTCTCTTAATAGCACTTCAATGCCGGGGAGGGACGCACCCTCTAACATCACGAGACCGGCACCTCCACCGCTCGACACGTGGGAGAGATCATCGGCTCGTCCCAGCATGCGAATCGCAGCCACAGAGTCTCCCCCGCCAACAACGGTGTACCCATTGCATGACGCAACGGCGTCTGCGACGCTGGCAGTGCCGCTCCGAAACGCCTCCCACTCAAACACACCCATCGGCCCGTTCCAGAACACGGACCCAGCCCCCTCCAAGATATTGGAGAAGTGTGCAACAGCTTCGGGCCCAATGTCGAGACCCATCGTACCAGACGGGATCTCTCCTCTCCGAACAGTCTCGTGCAGTGCATTGCTCGCAAAACGGTCCGCTACCACAATATCTAGCGGCAACTCAATCTTCTGACCATGCTCTGAGGAGAGCAGCTCGCTGACGTCTGGAACCATCGACTCCTCTACGAGGGAGTCACCCACCGGATGCCCGAGAGCCTTCAGGAACGTGAAGCACATCCCGCCTCCAATGAGCACTCGGTCGACACGGGGCAGCAGACTCTCGATCACACCGAGTTTGTCTGAGATCTTGGCACCACCCATGACAACGACGTACGGGCGGCCTGGATCTCCGAGAAGCAGACTGAATGCCTTGATCTCCGCTTCGAGGAGGCGACCCGCTACTGACGGGAGGCGGTGAGCAATGCCGACATTCGACGCATGTGCTCGATGAGCTGTCCCGAACGCGTCGTCCACAAAAATGTCAGCGAGCTTTGCGAGGCCATCTGCAACTTCGGGAGCGTTCTTGGTCTCCCCCGGCTCAAACCGGGTGTTCTCCAGCACGACAACGGCACCGCGGGGTGCTTGTGCAACCACTCTCTCGACATCTTCACCAATCACACCCGGAGCAAGGAGGGTCTCGAATCCACCGAGCTCTCCGAGCGCTTCAGCTACGGGGCGCATCGAGAACGCTTCGTCGCGTCCCTGAGGGCGCCCGAGATGGCTCGCGACTATGACGTGAGCTGTGTTCTCGCGGAGTTCCTGAATCGTCTGGAGACTCGCCGAGATGCGGAACGTGTCTGTGACGACACCGCTATCAAGCGGTACGTTGAGGTCAGAACGCACCAGCACGGTGCGCCCTGAAACATCAACGCTCTCCAAGGTCGGGAGATTCCTCTCAGCCAAGCTTGTTTACCAGATCAACGATCCTGCTTGAGTATCCCCACTCATTGTCGTACCAGCCGAACACCTTCACCATTGTACCGGAAGCAATCAGAGCTTCTCCGTCGATAATCACTGAGTGTGGGTCGCCAATGATGTCGGTCGACACGATCGGATCCTCCGTATAGCGCAAGATCCCGGAGAGCTCTCCCTCGGCTGCCGCCTTGAACACATCCTGTACCTCCTCCTTCGTCACCTCTCTTGAGAGGGTCACGACGAGGTCAGTGATCGAGCCGTTAATCACAGGGACTCGCAACGCGATTGCCTCCAACTTGCCATCAAGCTCAGGCATGACCTTACCCACGGCAACCCCTGCCCCAGTGGAGGTCGGAATGATGTTCTGGGCCGCTGCACGCGCACGCCTCGGATCTTTGTGCAGCACATCCGCGACGCTCTGATCATTCGTGTATGCATGGACAGTCGTGAACATGCCCTTCTCGATGCCGAAGGAGTCGTGAAGAATCTTCGCCATCGGGGTCACACAATTCGTAGTGCAGGAAGCATTCGAGATGATGCGATGATTCTCAACATCGAGATCATCATCGTTGACACCGAGCACGATCGAAACATCCGGGTCGGGCATAGGTGCCGTGACGATAACGTACTTCGCCCCTGCTCTGAGGTGCTTCGATGCGGCCTCGTGATTGTTAAACACCCCAGTCCCCTCAATAACGACATCGACTCCGAGGTCCCCCCAGGGGAGTACCTCAGGGTCACGCTCGGCGAAGACCGCGAAACGGTCACCGTCGACAACCATGTCACCATCAACTACCTCGACTGTACCTGGGTAACGGCCATGGACCGAGTCGTACTTGAGTAAGTGTGCGTTGGCGCCTACATCCCCGAGATCGTTGATCGCAACGATGTCGACATCACGATGAGATGCGCCAACATACCCACCCTTCGCTGCTCGAAAATAGTTCCGCCCGATGCGCCCGAATCCGTTAATCGCTACCTTCATGTCTCTCTCCTGACCATCATCACAATGTTGCCGCTCGTATCTGCTCCCAACAATAGTAGGCACCAAGCGCGCTGCTATTTGAGGTAGGATGGAGAGGCAGGACGCGTCAGAGCGCTACATCTCTGTGGTGTACGAGCGTCTGGACACCTGCATCGGTGAGGTAACTCCCGAACGCTTCAACAAGCGCAACACTTCTGTGTCGTCCCCCCGTGCACCCGATCGCGATCGTGAGATACGACTTCCCCTCAGACTCGTAGTGCGGCAGAAGAAAGTCAACCATGTCGATCGCCTTGCGAAGAAAGACACCAGCTTCCTCATGTCCGAACACGTAGTCGCGAACTGCTGTATCAAGACCTGTCTTCGGCCTCAGCTCCTCAACCCAGTGGGGATTGGGGAGGAACCTGACGTCGAACATGAGGTCAACGATCCGTGGTGTTCCGCGCTTGAATCCGAACGACATCACATCAACGCGCATCCGAGGGGTGAAGTCGGCCTCCTCGAAAGCCTGCCGGAGCCTGTCGCGCAGTTGGTGAACGTTGAGGTCAGAGGTATCAACGATCACATCCGCAAGCTCCCGTACTGGCTCGAAAGCGGTCCTCTCCGTCGCGATCGACTCAGCAAGAGAGTTGCCGGCCGCTGGGTGTGGGCGACGGGTCTCATCGAAGCGCCTGATGAGCACGTCATCATCAGCATCGAGGAAGAGGACTGTCGTGCGAATACCTTCACGATGAAGATCCATGAGAGCTAGATCGAGATCAATCGCGTTCATCCCCGTTCTCGTATCGGTAACCACCGCAATGCGGCGCCGCTCTCCCTCGGCTGCACCAGCGGTTGCTGCAAGATCCGCGATCATCACCGTTGGGAGGTTGTCTACGACGAAGTACCCAATGTCCTCGAAAATCTTGGATGCTTGCGACCGGCCAGCACCGGAGAGGCCGGTGATGACTACAACATTTGTTCCCGCGTCCTCGTTCACCATTGTCTCACTCTACTCCTTGTGTAACGCCTCGTAGAGTTCCACCGCCACCCTATCGGGGAGTACGCTCCCAAGATCCGCGACCGTTGCTTCACGCATCCGCTTCACCGATCCGAACTCTTTTACGAGCGCCTTCTTTCTCCCCGGCCCCACACCGTTCACATCGTCAAGGATCGAGTCGACCATCGACTTCGACCGCAGCGTACGGTGATACGCAACAGCGAATCTGTGTGCCTCATCCCGGAGACGCTGAAGGAGGTAGAGCGCTTCGGCATCGCGCGGGAGGATGATCGGTTCATCCACCCCCTCCTTGAAGACTTCTTCAAGTCTCTTTGCTAGCCCGATTACCGGGATATCAAGTTTGAGGTCCGCGAGGACGCGCACTGCCCGGGTGAGCTGCCCCTGGCCGCCGTCAACCACGACGAGCCCAGGTGGATACGAGAAACGGCCCTGCTCCTCAATCGGGAGGTTCCGTTCGGCGAGGTAAGCCTCGAATCGTCGCCGAATCACTTCCTCGATTGCTGCGAAGTCATCCTGGCCGGTGACAGTCTTGATCTTGAATCGGCGGTACTGCGCCTTTACGGGGAGACCGTCCTCGAATACGACCATGGCGCCAACGGTGTGTCTCCCCTGGATAGTCGAGATGTCGTAACACTCAATGCGCAACGGTGACTCGGGAAGGTCAAGTGCTTCTTGGAGGCTCTGGAGGGCACGCGCCCGAGCGTTGTAGTCCGAGTGTCGCTTGAGCCGGCTGCGCGCGAACTCGCTCTCAGCGTTCGCTACCGCCATCTCCAAAATCCTTTTCTTTGCTCCCCGCTTGGGAACACGCAGCGACACCCTTGACCCTCGTCTCCAAGCAAGCCAGTCTCCAACGATTTCAGCATCGGCTGGGAGGATCGGGAGGAGGACCTGCTTGGGAGGGAGATCCTCCCCATAGAGTTGGCCAACCATTCGTGCAAGGAACGATTCGATCGTAATGTCTTCCACTCGATCGACAACCGTTGCTTTCCTCCCCGTGACCCTCCCCTTCGTGATGTTAAGAACGACGAGCGCCACCTCCAGGTCGTCTTCTGCGAACGCGATCACGTCGAAGTCCTCCTGGGTGTCGGTCACGAGTTCCTGGCGTTCGAGGGCCACACGCATCGCCGCGATGCGGTCTCGTAGGCGAGCGGCTTGCTCAAACTTGTGCTGGTGTGCAGCGGTCTGCATCTCTCGTTCCAGGTCTGCGATCAATTCGTCGCTCTCCCCGCTGAGGAAGGAGGCGAGCCCATCGACATACTCCGTGTACGACGCTACAGATATCTCTCCTACGCAGGGCCCGGAGCACTTCTCGATGTGAAAGAGGAGACAGGGTCTTCCCATTGTTTCATGTCTCTTGTACTTCGCGTTCGTGCACGTTCGGAGGGGGAAGGTGCGAAGGAGACCATCGAGAGTCTGGCGGATAGAGTACGCCTTTGCGTACGGTCCGAAGTACTCGACCCCGCGACGTCGCTTCCCCCTCATCACTACAGCGCTCGGCCACTCCTCGTTGCGGGTGATAGCCAGATACGGGAAGGACTTGTCATCCTTCAATCGCACGTTGTAGGTCGGCTGGAGCTCCTGGATGAGGGAGTACTCAAGCATGAGTGCTGCAAGCTCGGAGTCGGTGACGATCCACTCGAGGTCATCCGCGACGCCCACCATCATTCGTGTTCGGGGTGCCAGCTCCTTCGCGAAGTAGTTCGCTGTCCGCTTACGCAGAGATTTTGCCTTACCGACATAGAGCGGGCGACCATGCTCGTCCCTGAACACGTATACGCCCGGACCGTCGGGGATCGATGAGGGAGGCGGTCTCTTGAGCATGAGTGAGAGGGTAGTAAACGG
>CAYYGI010000089.1:4612-5773 GCA_964471085.1 uncultured Acidimicrobiaceae bacterium | reverse complement strand
AGTGGTGCGACTGAACTTGCTATATCGAGACAGAGCTCTTCTGAGACGTTCGAGCGACAGAAGAGCTCATACCGGTATCCCCCCTCGGTCCAACGAAGGCTGATGCCGTCAGGGACGATGATGGGGATGATATCTGAGCGTATGGGGAGCAACTCGGGAGCAGCTCGGCCGACGCGCAGAATACCGAGGCGATCAAGATCAGAGCGATACGGTTCAGCCGTCCAGAGACCAAATGCAGCGCTCGTATCGGAGTCGAGCACTCTCGTGACCTCGTCGTAGACGAGTTGGCTCGTGATCCATTGCACAGATTGAGGAACGAGATTGGGAAACATTATCTCTGGTAGTGCTGCGGCAATCTCCCTCCTTGAGGACTGCACGAATCTGCTATTCTCCTCACGCAGCGACACTCCTGCAATCACCTCTTCGGGCGTTCCAGCTACCTGATTGTCAATCTCATCGTTGAACCATGCCACGTCCCCTACAGCAATAAGGGCCTCACCACCTCTCCCAACAACGACCGGAACATGGGTCGTTGTGGTGACATCTCCACCAATGAAGGTACGGGTACGATCGCCGACCCCGTCAAGGACATCGACTTCACTACATCCGACGATCAACATGGAGAGCGCTAATACACCTACGGCGAGTCGTTTCATCCCGTAAAGGATGGCATGGTTCCCCGATAAGTGTCACCACCGATAGCCTCGGACCCAATGACGTCATCTCAACTCCATCTCATCAAAGATCAGCTCACCCCGGACGCGCCCCTCAACACCGCGATATCTCGAGCGATTCTCCAACAGGTCTCCGAGGGCCAGCTACCAGAAACTCTCGAGATCGGCCGGCCATCTCCTACTGTCGCGTTCGGCAAGCAAGACTCGCTGCTCCCGGGGTTCAAGCACGCAGTCGAGATCGCTGTTGACCATGGATACACCCCAACGCTTCGCATTGCAGGCGGCCACGCAGTTGTGTTTCATGACCACACGGTCAGGTTCACGTGGACCCTCCCATGCGCTGACCCGATAAAGCAGATCCACGAACGTTTCGCAGTCGTCGCGAGTCACGTCGTCAACACGCTTGCTTCCTTCGGAGCAGAAGCAGAGATCGGGGAACTCCCCGGCGAGTACTGTCCTGGTAGGTACAGCGTCTACCTGACCGCGC
>CAYYGI010000089.1:0-4512 GCA_964471085.1 uncultured Acidimicrobiaceae bacterium | reverse complement strand
CCAGTCAAGATGCCAGTCAAGATAATGGGGTCTGGCCAACGACTCTCTCGACGAGCAGCCCAGGTCGCAGGCATGGTTGTTCTCCGAGACGCCGATGCAGTAAATCGGGTACTTGAGCCTGTGTATGCTGCTCTCGGGATCGCGATGGATCCCTCCCTCACAGGATGTGTGCTTGATGTTGTTGACATCCCGACAGACTCGCTCGGTGAGCGCCTCGCGATCGAGTTCTCACAAGGCCGCGGCATAATCCACGCGCAGATCGAAGCAACCACGCTAGCCTCTGCGAGGCAGTTCAGAAGTGACCACGACCCCCTTCAATTTGTTTGACGTCTCCAAACCATCACGACCTCCCTATGCGCATTCTCATCATCAACGGCCCCAACTTAGATCTGCTCGGAGTTCGCGACCCGGAGGTGTACGGCGCTTCCACCCTCGCTGACCTGGAGAGTGAGTGGAGTATTCACGCGGAGAGCGTGAACGCGACTCTTGAGTCGTACCAGTCGAACCATGAAGGTTCAATCATCGACACGATATCGAGTGCTGTCGGCGAATTTGATGGACTGATCCTCAACGCCGGAGCACTCACCCACTACTCGTACGCGATCAGAGACGCAGTCGCTGCTGTTGGCATCCCGACCGTTGAAGTGCACATCTCCAACATTTACGAACGCGAAGAGTGGCGGCGAATCTCGGTTCTCAGTGATGTCTGTGTCGCCACGGTCGTAGGTCGCGGAACCGTAGGCTACGTCAACGCGATCGATCATCTTGTAGCGCTTCACGCAATTCCCCCCGAAGTCATCTCCTCTGATGACCGCGGGGAGACAGAGCTTGACCTCAGGGTACCGCCCGGTCCCGGCCCTCACCCGGTGGTGCTCCTCATCCACGGTGGCTTGTGGCAAGACGTCTGGAAACGCGATCTCATGGATGCAGCCGCCGTAAGTCTCACTCGTCTTGGATGGGCAACGGTGAACGTTGGGTATCCGCTAGGAGACGGCTCGTACTCAACAGCGCTGCGTGGTGTGCATTCTGTCGTGAGATGGGTCAGAGCGAATGCTCTCGAACGTGACCTGGGGCTGGATAAAGTCGTTGCTCTTGGCCACTCATCGGGTGGATATTTGGCGCTTCAACTCGCACACAGTAAAACCCCCCTCGCTGGAGTCCTCGGGCTTGCAGCCATTTCGGACCTTGCCGCAATGTCGCAGTATCAACGAGAAGATGACCCGGTGGAGTTCTTCCTCGGGGCTTCCCAGGGGGAGATGCCCCGACTCTGGGCACAAGCAGAGCTCTTAGGCCATCCGAACATCCCGGTTCACCTCGTGCACGGTCTCGACGATTGCACTGTCAGTCCCACCCAATCCAAGACATACGTGCAACTGCACGCAGAATCAGTATCTCTGACAGTCTTCGGTGACTGCGGTCACGAGGAACTCATCGACCCTCGCTCCGAGCACTGGCCCGAGATTGTCGCCGCTCTTGAGGGCTTTATCCACTAGCGACGAAGTTCGCGATCCGTTCAAGGCCCTCGATCAGGTCTTCGTCAGCAAGAGCGAAGGAGAGTCGTGCATATCCGGGTGCTCCGAATGCCTCTCCCGGCACAATAGCGACGTTCGCCTCCTCAAGGAGTACTGCAGCAAGCTCAAGGGTCGAGTTGGATGTGTGGCCACTCAGCGACTGACCGAGGAGCCCCGACATGTTCGGGAACGCGTAGAAGGCACCCTGAGGCTCCAAACAGGAGATCCCTTCGATCGAGCGCAACATGCTCACCATTCTTCGGCGACGCGTGTCGAAGACTTCCCGCATCTTGTGTGCAGCATCGAGAGATCCGCTCACCGCTTGCAGCGCTGCCACCTGAGCAATATTGTTCACGTTCGACGAGAGGTGCGACTGAATATCCGTTGCAGCGCCTGCAACAGTGCTGGGAGCGATCATCCATCCAACCCGCCAACCGGTCATCGCATACGTCTTGGCAACGCCATTGACTACGACACACCGCTCAGCCAACTCGGGTACGAGTTGCGCCATCGAGTGGAATTCTGCCTCACCGTACACGAGGTGCTCGTAGATCTCATCGGTCATCACCCAGATACCTCTCGCAGCCGCCCACCTGCCAATCTCTCTGATCTGGTCCTGCGTATAGACAGCACCGGTTGGGTTCGAGGGACTCACGAAGATAAGCATCTTCGTCTTCTGCGTTGTCGCAGCTTCAAGCGCTTCGACGCTGACCGTGAAATTGGTTGATTCGTCTGTGGGGACGATCACCGGCACTCCCCCAGCAAGCGAAACGGCTTCAGGGTACGTGACCCAGTAAGGTGCCGGGAGGAGAACCTCATCCCCCGGATCGATCAGCGCTTGACACGCCAGATACACGGCGTGCTTACCACCGTTCGTTATGACGACTTGGCTCGGGTCCACCTCGTAGCCAGAGTCTCGCATCGTCTTGGTTGCAACGGCCTCCCTGAGAGCAGGGAGACCCGCAGCCGGGGTGTAACGATGATACTTAGGATCGGTCGCGGCCTGGATTGCGGCCTCAACGATGGGCCGTGGCGTTGCGAAGTCGGGTTCTCCGGCACCGAACCCGATCACCGATTCACCTTCAGCACGCATCTGCTTTGCCTTCGCGGTGATAGCGAGCGTTGCAGACGGCGTGACCGAGAGCGCTCGCTGCGAGATAGATTCACGATTCGTCATTCGATGTACTCTCCCATTGCCGAGAAAACATGGCGTAGTCAGAAAGTTGTAGCTGCTAGGTGCACAATAACCATGATTGAGACTCCCAAGATCACTATCCCCCCAGCTCTGCTCCCCAGCGATGGACGTTTCGGTTCAGGTCCGAGCCGAATCCGGAGCGAGTTCGTCGACGACCTTGCATCCACCGGCGCATCTCTCCTCGGTAGAAGCCACCGAAAGCCCCCCGTCAAGAGCATCGTGGCCAAGATCCGCTCGGGCCTCACAGAGATGTACAGCTTACCCGAGGAGTATGAGGTCGTACTCGGCGTTGGTGGCGCAACAGCGTTCTGGGACGCGGCGGCTTTCGGCCTGATCGAACGGCAGTCAGCACACTTCGTGTGTGGTGAGTTCTCTCACAAGTTCGCGAATTCGGTTCGAGGCGCTCCACATCTTGTGGATCCTGTCATCATTGAAGCGGAGTACGGTGACGCTCCTCACCCTGTAGAAGTCCCGGAGGTCGACACGACATCCTTCATTCACAACGAGACATCAACGGGGGTCCTTGCTCCTTTTGCTCGACTCGGTCCCGCGCTGGTAGTAGTCGATGGAACATCGGCAGCCGGTGCCCTCGGGTTCGACCCAGAGAGCGTTGATGCGTACTACTTCTCACCACAGAAAGCTCTCGGATCAGAGGGTGGAGTATGGGTAGCAATCATGTCGCGGTTCGCGGTGAATCGTGTTGAGTCGATTGCAGACTCCGGTCGCTCGATACCCCCCTTCCTCTCCCTGAAGATCGCTATTGAGAACAGCCGTTTGGACCAGACCTACAACACCCCTGCTCTCACAACGCTCTACCTTCTCGCCAGACAGATCGAATACGTCAACACCAACGGCGGCATTGCGTGGGCGGAGTCGTCGAGCCGAGCGTCCTCTGACCATCTCTATCGCTGGGCAGAGGCGAGTGTGTACGCGAACCCCTTCGTTGAGGATGTCGGGTTGCGCTCCCCGACAGTCGTGACGATCGACTTATCTGATGAGATCTCCCAAAGCAACGTCTCAGGAGTGCTCAAGGCGAACGGGATCTTCGACACGGAGTCGTACCGGAAGCTCGGGCGGAATCAGCTCCGATTCGCAACTTTTCCCAATGTCCCACTGAGAGATGTCGAAGCGTTGACTTCAAGTATCGATTACGTCGTTGAACGACTGTGATCGTACTTCTTGCAGTCTCTGCGATTGGTGCCGGTCTCGCGTCGGCTCTGCTCACGAACCGATCTGTCTTCTGGAGCCGCACACTCAAAATCCTCGCATCAAGTGCAATGGTCGCCATCATATTCACCGGTTCACCAACGATCAACGCGTACACCCTCCTCATCACAGCTGGTCTCGTCGCGTCGTGGTTCGGGGATCTCGCATTGTCCTACAAGGGCAAGAAGGCGTTCGTAGCTGGATTGATCTCCTTCGCGCTCGCTCACGCGCTGTACACGGTTGGGTTCTTTGCTCGTTCAACTCTGGACCTCGTCGCGGTTGCACTCAGCGCTCTCGTTGTTGCTCTCGGTGCCACAGCGGTCCTGCGATGGCTCTCACCGAACATCCCTGATCGCCTGCGTCTCCCTGTCTTTATCTACATGGGGATCATCGCGGTGATGGTCGTCACGGCCGTCGGCACGGGGAGTGCTGTCTTCGATCCGCGCATCCCCATCGCAGCGACGCTCTTCGCCCTCTCGGATATTCTCGTTGCACGTCAACGCTTCGTCACTTCACAGATCGCGAACCGTGTTGTAGGGTTGACGACGTACTACGCAGCACAAGTCCTCTTCGCAATCACAGTGATCCATCCGTGGGTCT
>CAYYGI010000088.1:2771-5825 GCA_964471085.1 uncultured Acidimicrobiaceae bacterium | reverse complement strand
CTAAGTCAGATGCCTTCCCACTCTGGGCGTACGCAACGAGTCGCTCACCGACGTTATGCATCTGTTTGTTCGTCACGAAGAAAACAGGTTTCGGTGAAAGGTGCAGTTCGCCAGATCTCGGCGCTCGGTGACTCGGTGCAAAGGGTCCGCGCGCCACTGCCTTCTGTGGTTCTGCGAACATCAACGCATTGTGAACCGACCCCACTCCGCTTCCGATGTCTGCTGGAGTATTGCCGGGGAACGCTCCCCACGGACATCGAGGGAGGAGATACACCGTGGCACTCCATGTGTTGACCCCTATGCCGCCGTAGCGGAGGTCCGCGATCATCGTGTCAACCTCAGCCGAGTACGCCTTCTCACTCCTTGGGTGGAGAATGATGTTTGCACCAAGGGTTCCAACCAGAACCTCATTCGCGAACGTCGTTGCATCGAGAATGAATGATCCAACATCGCTGCTTGGGAGCGTCACAACTGCCAGGACTGGAGCGAAATACTCGGTTGTAAATGCAGGGTCGTTCGATACTTCTGCGTCGAGTCCCGTGATAAGAAGTCGTGTTGCATCATCCCCGAAGACTTCAACGTTCTCTGACGCGACGATTGCCGCTTCGCACCGTTCTCTGGCACCGGGATAGTACGCGTCTCGATCGCTCAGACTCCCGAGAACCGTTCTGATCTCATCGAGAAACGCATCGGTGAGATCCCAGAATTCAGGGAGGATCAGTACCTGGGTTGCGACACAGTTGAACCCTGAATTGTTCATCTTCTGGGTGATAACACTCTCGGCTTGGAATGTCAGGTCCGCTCGCGACCAATCACCCGGGATGACGATCGTGGGGGAGACGCCACCAAGCTCAGCGGAGATCGGTTTGTCGTTGGTGGGTGTTCCGGCTTCCCGGGCAGCGGCACCTTTGGTGCCTGCGCCGTACCGGACTGCGTTGTAGGTGCGGTCGCTCCCCGTGATGTGGATGGAGTCGACTCCCGCGTGGGAGGCGAGATACGTTCCAACGTCACCACCCCCGTATACAAACTGCAGATATCCGGCATCAATGAAGTCGGCGAAGATCTCCTCGAAGATCTTGCCTAGGTAGTCATTCACAGGATTCATCTTCAAGAGGGTGACCGCGCCCTCGTTGAAGAGCTTGTAGAGCACATCGAGTGGGGGGATTGAAGAAACGTTGCCCGCTCCAAGAATGAGACAGACCTCTCCGGAGGGGTCGTCGTCGGCGTAGAACTCGGCGATTGTCTCGTGAAGTGAGTGGATCGTGACGCTGGGATCCATCCAGACCTCGGCTGACATCCCAGAGAAGAGGATCTTGTCGGCGAGCAGTGCTGGGAGAACAGCGACGACTACTTGTCCGTCGGGGCGAGTGCGAATATCGAATCCTTCAAGAACGTCACCCCCGGAAGCAATTCGGCTCAACGTCATCTCGAGGGCGTTGATAGCGTCGATAAAGCCATACGGACCTGCAATCCACTCTTCTCCTGCAAGGGGAGAGTCCATCGACAGGCCCTTGGCATGAACTGCCGCCTCAACCCACCTGCGGGCGTTCTTGCCCGCCCTGGTTCGCAGGGTTCTCAACAGGGCAACTTTTGCGGGGATGCCGAGGTCAGCCCACGTCTGCTTAGCATCTTGAAGCTCGCCGATAGCAATGTCTAGTTGTTCAGTCTCCATACGCGGAATCTAACGGCTTTTCGAGCAATCAGTCGTCGCGTCCCGGGCTAACATCGCATCATGAACATTTCAGGATCAGCAGCAATTGTCACAGGTGGCGCTTCCGGACTCGGAGCGGCCACCGCCAAAGCACTCGTCGAGCGGGGAGCGAACGTCACCCTCATCGACCTCAATGACGCAGCCGGAGAAGCTATGGCCTCCAAGCTCGGCGGAGCCACACAGTATGTGCACGCCGATGTCACGGACCCTGACGCAATATTCGAGGCACTCTCGCTCGCCTCATCAGAGATGCCTCTGCGTATTGCGGTCAACTGTGCAGGGATCGCCATTGGTGCACGCACGATCGGACGCGATGGCGACCCCGCTGACATTGACGAGTTCGCAACGATTGTGAAGATCAATCTCATTGGGACCTACAACGTTTCAAGCCAAGCCGCTTCGGTGATGTCGAAGAACGAACCTCTCGAACACGGAGAGCGCGGCGTCATTATCAACACGGCATCTGTTGCTGCCTTCGAGGGTCAGATCGGTCAGACTGCGTACTCGGCCTCCAAGGGTGGCGTAGTCGGGCTTACCCTCCCCATGGCGCGCGATCTCTCGACGGTCGGTATCCGGGTGAACACCATTGCTCCCGGGATTATCGACACTCCTCTCCTTGCAGGACTCAACGATGCCATGCGCGCTGCTCTCTCGGAGAATGTTCCTTTCCCGAAACGCCTCGGTACGCCTGACGACTACGCGTCTCTCGCCATTGAGCTCATCTCGAACGGGTACATGAACGGTGAGACGGTCCGCATGGATGGCGCCCTCAGAATGGCGCCCCGCTAGGTCACATGCGCTAGGTCACGTGCGCTAGGTAGTGATGCATCGCGATCCCCGAGGCGACACCCACGTTGATCGAACGCGTTGACCCGTACTGGGTGATGTGGAGGATCTGGGCGCAGTAGCTTGCCATCTCGTCGGAGAGTCCCGGCCCTTCTTGGCCAAAGACGAGGACACAGCGCTGGGGGAGGGGAGTACCTTCGATCGGCTCAGACCCTGGCCGAATGTCGATCCCGACGAGTGGGATCTGGGCATCCTTAGCCCACATCGCGAAATCCTTCACCGTAGGGTGGTGTGCTATCTCCTGGTACCGGTCGGTCACCATAGCTCCGCGTTTGTTCCATCTCCGCTTCCCAACAACGTGAACAGTGTGAGCAAGGAACGCATTGGCGTTTCGAACGATCGTGCCAATGTTGAAATCGTGCTGAAAATTCTCAATCGCTATGTGAAAACTGTGCCGCTTCGTGTCGAGATCGGCAACGATCGCCTCGGTCCGCCAGTACCGATACTCGTCAAGGACATTCCTGCGGTCGCCGTGTGCAAGGTACTCCGGATCGTAT
>CAYYGI010000088.1:0-2671 GCA_964471085.1 uncultured Acidimicrobiaceae bacterium | reverse complement strand
ATAGGGTCGAGCAATTGGTCCAAGAGCTTTGATGCGCTCCGGTTCCACACCGCGGTATCGAATCCGGCATTCACCAAGTTGAGCGCCATGGGCGAGCCCATGATGCCGAGACCCGCAAATCCAACTGAATGCACACTTCCTCCTACGTCGTTATCGACTCAGTCTCGCGACCCAGGTAGCGAACCAACATGAGAGCAGGTATGAGCGAGAGTCCAGAGAGTACAAATGCTGCGATGTAAGGCGTGTGAGGGCTGACTGCGAAGAGGAAACCCGACATTGCAGTCGAGATGATAATCGCGAGACTCGTCGTGGATTGATACACCCCGAGGACACCGCCACGCATCGAGTCGTCCACAGAGCGAGTAGCGAGAGCCTGGAGCGTGGGGAGGAGGAGTCCCGAGCCGACTGCGAAGAGCGCAGACCCAATGCCCGCGACCCAGACGACAGTGGCAATGGCGAAGATACCAAGAGAGACTGTTCGAACGATAACGGCGATCGTCATCACCCTCATCTCGCCGAAACGATCGATCGCTCGTCCCAGGAGGGCAGTCTGGGTGATGATCTGCGAGAGCCCTAGCACAGCGAGGAGAAGACCAACTCCAAGTTCGGGATTCACATCGAAGAGAACAGCCTCACCGAAGAGCGCAAACGTCGCCATCACAACGCCGAGAGCCATCTGAGCAATGAATACGACGAGGAGCGCAAGCATTAATGGCTTCACGCGGAGTGCTTTGGAGAAGGACAACTTCTCTGATACAGCTTGGTGTTCGGCTCGTTCTGTCTCTGTCATCGACTCATCGAGAGTAAAGATCGTCAGGAGAACAACAATTGCGGCGGCGCCTGCCGCGACGAAGTACGGGATGCGGGCCCCAAACCCGACAAGAAGGCCTCCAATGACTGGGCCGATAAAGAACGCAACCCCGAAGGCAGCGAAAATCAAGCCGAGCGCTTGCGCTCGCTTCTCCCTCGGAGTGATGTCGGTCACGTAGGCTTGAGCAACTACGATGTTGCCGCCTGTGATGCCGTCGAGTATTCTCGAAGCAAACAACACCCAGACGGCTTCAGCCATGCCAAACATGATGAACGAGATGACCGTCCCAATCTGTGAGATGATCAATATTGGAACTCTTCCAACCCTGTCGCTGAGGCGACCAAGGATCGGCCCACCAACGAACTGAGCAGCGTAGAACGACGCTACGAGCAACGTGATCTGCAGTGGGGACATCCCGAACTCGTCCTGTGCAAAAAGTGGAAGAATCGGGAGAATGAGCGCCGCCCCCACCATCTGTACGAAGACGATGAGGAGGATCGTAATTAGTCGTTTATCGAGGTGTTTCAGGCTTATATCCGCTTGTCGCCGATGCCGGAGGCTACCGAAGGGTGGGGGAGTAGAGTCGCTACGACTCTACTCCCCTCGGGGCAGGCGGACGAGGTCCGGCGTGAGCTCAGCAATGGAGCACACACCAAGGAGTTTCATTGTCCGCGATACATCAGCGGCGAATATCTCGACCATTCGATCCACCCCGAGTTCGCCACCAGCCATCAACCCGTAGAGGTAGGCTCTCCCTACAAAGCAGGCCTGCGCACCAAGAGCGATTGCTGCTACCACGTCGGCACCATCCATGAAGCCACCATCTACGTACACCTCAGCATCCCCACCAACTGCCTCAACAGTAGGAGCGAGAAGCCGGAGGGGGAGTGTGGAGCGGTCGAGCTGTCTGCCTCCATGGTTGGAGAGCACAATGCCGCTTGCTCCAAGGTCTACAACTCTGCGCGCATCCTCGAGGTTCTGAATGCCCTTGACGATGATTGGACCCTCCCACTGTTCACGGAGCCACTCGAGGTCATCGAAGTTGAGGGAGGGATCGAAGAGATGATCCGCAGAGTCTGCAACGGTCCCCGCAAGGGAATCGAGAGTTGCGAATGACAGTGGCTCAGTGGTAAGGAAATTCATCCACCAATTTGGATGCATTGCACCGTCAAGGAGTGTTCGCAGAGTGAGCTGGGGAGGGATAGCGAAACCGTTTCGTACATCACGCAGGCGTGCACCTCCCACGGGGAGATCCACAGTCAGGATGAGCGTACGAAACCCTGAAGCTCTTGCTCGGCCGATGAGTTCCGTCGAGAACTCCCGGTCTCTCCACACATAGAGCTGAAACCAAAGGTCTGCATCCGGCACCTCACTCGCGAGATCCTCGGGTGTCGTTGTCCCCATTGTTGAGAGAGCGAAGGGAATGTCGTGCTTTCTGGCGACGCGAGCAACGGCGACTTCGCCCTCGTGATGCATCATGCGCGTGAAGCCGGTAGGCGCGAACGCGAATGGATACGCCACAGGACGGCCGAGAATCGTCGTTGTGGTATCACACGTTGACACATCACGAAGCACCCTCGGAACAAATTCCAGAGACCGAAAGAGGTTTCTCGACCGTGCAATGCTGATCTCGGCTTCAGCAGCTCCGTCTACATAGTCGAAGATAGCTCGAGGTGTTCTCCTGCGCGCGCGTTCGCGCAGATCCTCACTGCTCGCCATCCTGCGCATTGCACGTTCTGCCCTTGTGCCATGTCGCGGAGCTGGCCTCAGGAGTGGAGCCAACTCCTTCCACTTTGGTGCTTGCCGCTTGACCACGCCCTGATTCTGGCACACTCTGAATCCTTGAGCGTTCAGCGCAGC
>CAYYGI010000087.1:2830-5848 GCA_964471085.1 uncultured Acidimicrobiaceae bacterium | reverse complement strand
ATTGCGACGATCGTTGACGCATCCTTCATGCCCACAGTGTGCTGCATGGCACCCGATATAGCACACGCAATGTAGACCTGCGGCTTCACCGTCTTCCCAGTCTGGCCGATCTGATAGGAGAATGGAACCCAACCGGCGTCCACGACGGCACGGGTTCCGCCAGTAGCGCCACTCAACATTCCCGCGAGCTCCTGGAGTTTCTCGAAACCTTCGGCCGATCCAAGACCGCGTCCGCCAGCTACGACAACCGCCGCTGCTTCGAGGTCAGGACCTTCGGATGCTTCCACGTGACGCTCAGTGATGATTGCTGCTGAACGGTCTGTCTCGGGCATCGCTACAGCCACGACCTCCGCTGCAGGCCCACCAATCGACTCTGCCTCAAACGCCTTTGGACGAGTCACGACGAGGGTCAGAGAGCCGTCGGTTACGACAGTGGTGACTGATTTTGCACCTCCAAGAATCTCGGACGTCACTGCAACACCATTGGAGAGATCGACATCGAGCGCGCCTGAAATGACCGGTGTGCCGAGTCGAGCAGCGAGGCGACCTGCAACGTCGCGATCGGTGTTCCCTGGACCGAAGAGGACAACGTCGCCACCCTCCGCCTGAAGCACGTCGGCGAACGCTACTGCAACACCCGCGGAGGGGAGTGCATCGCCAGGCTCAATGTGGTAGACCTTCGCTGCACCGTGGCTCCCAAGTGCCGAGAACGCTTCTTGTGAGCCACTACCAACGTAGAACGCTGAGACATCTCCGAGCGAACGGGCCTTAGCGAGTAGCTCAAGAGAGCCGTCATTCAACGATCCATCGATTTCTTCAGCAAATACCCAAATAGCCATGTCAGATCACCTTCGTTTCTTCGAGGAGCGCAACGATCTTGAGATACGCCTCGCCCTCATCTTCGATGATGTCGCCCGCTTTGCGAGAAGCAACATCAGCGACCTGAGAGACTCTCTGTCCTGCGTGCGGCTCCACTCCGAGATCCGTTGCTGTCACTGTATCTATTGGCTTCGACTTCGCTTGCATAATCCCCTTGAACGTGGGATAGCGGGGCTCTACCACTCCGGCGGTTACGGCGAGGAGGGCGGGGATCTGGGATGTCACGACCTCATACCCGGATGCGGTTTGACGCTCGATCCTGATGCCGCCGTCTTCGATGTCAACCTTCCGTGCGAAAGAGAGGCAGGGTACGTCAAGTAATTCAGACATCATCTGTGGCACAACGCCGGTGAATCCATCTGTTGACTCACCACCCGCAATCACCAGGTCAAATTCTTCGCGATTGATAGCAGCACTCAGGATTCGGGCGGTAGTGAGGGCGTCTGCGCCCCTGAGTGCCTCATCGTCGATGATCACTGCTTTGTCCGCACCCATTGCGAGCGCCTGACGGATGCCCTGGAGCGACCCGGAGGGGGACATCGAGTACAGTGTGACGGTTCCCTCGGAGGCTTCAGCGAGTTGGAGCCCTACTTCGACACCGATCCGGTCGGTGTCATCAAGCACCTGATCGGCGGGGCGGATGACCCAATGGTTCTCGGGATCGAGCTCGTACGGGGTGGCCGGGTCCGGAATCTGTTTCACACAGACCGCGATGTTCATGACGTCTCCGTTTCTTCGTTGACTGCGAGAACTATACACAGACTTTGAGCGTTTGCTCAAAGTTCGTGAGAATCTGTGAGACAGTGCTTCTTGTTACCGAATCTCGCCCAGGATGAGGGGCGTTGCTAGCGTGGAATCGTCGCTGGTGACCCTCTCGATATCCCAGGCGTTGGTGAGCGCATGGAGCGCCGCCCCGAGGCGAGCCTCTTCGTTGTACGCGATGCGGGCCAGCGGGTCGCCTTCCTTGACGATTTCCCCAACCTTGGCTTCGATCAAGAGCCCAACGCCTGGGTCGACATGATCCTCCTTCGTTGCACGACCAGCACCGAGCCTGACAGCCGCGATCCCGATCTCGTAGGCGTCACAGCGGGTCACCACCCCGCTCCGCTCCGCCACCAGCACATGTTCATGGGCTGCAGTTGGGAGGAGAGCCGTGTTCTCGATGACTGCCGGATCGCCTCCCTGGCGTTCAGTCAGGGCGACCATTACCTCAAGGGCAGCTCCAGACTCGATGGCGCGCAGTGCGCGTGTAGTCGCAGACTCGATGTCCTTCTCCCCAGCAAGCATCAACATCTCAGCAGCAAAGCGTAGGGTGAGGTGCAGGATGTCTTTAGGGCCTTCGCCGCGGAGCACGGCAATAGATTCAGCGATCTCATTCGCGTTCCCGACTGCCCGACCGAGAGGTTGCGACATGTCAGTGAGAATCGCGGTCACGGGTGTGTCGTGGAGCTCACCGATAGCAACCATCGTCTCCGCGAGCACGGTTGCATCCTTGAGCGTTTTCATGAAAGCCCCGCTCCCGACCTTCACGTCGAGGAGAAGCCCGTCGAGATCCTCAGCAAGCTTCTTCGACATGATGGACGATGAGATCAGCGGAATGGAAGGCACGGTCCCTGTGGCATCTCGCAGTGCATAAATTCGGCGGTCAGCGGGTACGAGCGTCTCGGTCTGTCCGACCATGACGACACCGATGTCATTGAGTTGATCGGTGAACGCCGAAGGATCGATGGTTGTGCGGAATCCCCTGATCGATTCGAGCTTATCGAGCGTCCCTCCGGTATGTCCGAGACCGCGCCCAGACATCATCGGGACAGCGACGCCACACGCTGCGACGATCGGTGCGAGCGGAATCGAGATCTTGTCTCCGACGCCCCCTGTAGAGTGCTTGTCGATCCTGGGTTTTGTAACGTTCGAGAGGTCGAGGACTTCCCCTGAATAGAGCATTGCTTCGGTCCAGGCACCGAGCTCTTCGCGAGACATTCCTTGGAATATGACGGCCATCAGGAATGCAGACATCTGGTAGTCGGGGATGTGGTCTGCGGTGTACTCGGAGATGATCCACTGAATTGTGTCGGGTGGGAGCGTGCCTCCGTCTCGTTTCGCGGTGATCGCCTCGACCATGGAGTGTTTCATTGGTCT
>CAYYGI010000087.1:0-2730 GCA_964471085.1 uncultured Acidimicrobiaceae bacterium | reverse complement strand
GTAGGTGAGGCCTTTGGCTGCGGCCCTGAACTGTTGAGGTTGCGTGGTGCGGTCTCGCAGCACCGTGAGGTAGTGGAGCGCAAGGGGGTGATCGATAACAGTGAGGTTCATAGCGGCAGGCTATCAGATCTCTGCGCTGGCGAAGCTTCGAGGAATCGGAGTGTGCCTCCTGCGTACCGTAGACTTCTCCTCATGTTCGAATCTCTCTCCATGCGCCTCGGTGGCGTCTTCGACAAGCTCCGGAGCAAGGGGCGACTGAATGAAGATGATGTGAACGCTGCGCTGCGCGAGGTGCGTATCGCGCTTCTTGAAGCCGATGTCAACCTCGCGGTGGTCAAGACGTTCACCGCACGCGTGAAGGAACGCGCCCTTGGCGCGGAGGTGACAAAGAGCCTTACTCCGGGACAGCAGGTCATCAAGATCGTCCACGAGGAACTTGTCGTAACTCTTGGTGAGGAGGCTGCACCGCTGAAACGCCCAACGGCTCCGCCACAGGTCATCCTTATGGTTGGCCTCCAGGGATCCGGGAAGACGACCACTTCAGCGAAGCTCGCGATGCACCTGAAGAGCAAGGGGAAGCGGCCCCTCCTCATTGCAGCCGACCTTCAGCGCCCCGCTGCGATCGATCAGCTCGAGACGCTCGGCAAGAAGATCGGCGTTCCCGTGTACGTTCAGCGGAAGGGGAAACCCGAGAGAGTTGTTAAGGCAGGTCTCAAAGCTGCCAGGGAGGAGAGCGCCAACGTCGTCATAGTGGACACTGCGGGTCGCCTCCAGATCGACACGGATCTCATGAAGGAACTCGCTGCGATCAAGAAGGTCGCGAAGCCCGATGAAACGCTCCTCGTTGTTGACGCTATGACCGGACAAGAGGCGGTCAACGTTGCCCAAGGGTTCTCCGAGTACACGGACATCACCGGTCTCGTGCTCACCAAGATCGATGGTGATGCAAGAGGTGGTGCCGCAATCTCTGCACGCGAAGTCACCGGTGTTCCTGTCAAGTTCGTTGGAACCGGCGAGACACTCGGCGACCTCGATGTATTCCACCCTGACCGGATGGCGTCGCGTATCCTGGGGATGGGGGACGTCTTATCCCTGATCGAGAAGGCAGAGGAGGCGTACGACCAGGAGGATGTTGAGAAGGCAGTCGGGAAGATGCTCACTGCGACTTTTGATCTCGAAGACTTCCTTGACCAGTTCCAGCAGATCAAGAAGATGGGGCCTTTGCAACAGCTCGTTGGTATGCTCCCTGGCGCAGGGTCAGCCCTGCAAGATGTCCAAGTGGATGACAGACAGATCGCCCGTGTGGAGGCCATCATCCGATCGATGACCCCATCTGAGCGGCGGAACCCCAAGACGATCAACGGTAGCCGCAAGCGCCGCATCGCCGCTGGCTCCGGCACGCGACCACAAGACGTAAACGCAATTCTTAAACAGTTCGCACAAGCACAAAAGATGATGAAAGCCATGGCTGGTGGCAAGGACCCCTTCCCGGGACTCTCGGTGCCAGGCATGCAGCCCCCCTATAAGAAGAGGTAAACAGATGGCAACCAAGATCCGCCTGACGCGGCTTGGAAAGAAGAAGCAGCCGACGTACCGCGTTGTTGTTATGGATTCGCGTAAGCCCCGTGACGGCAAGTACATCGAGCAGCTCGGGATCTACGACCCGCGCCAGAACCCGTCACTCATTAAGATTGACAATGAGCGGGCACTGTACTGGCTTAACACCGGCGCTCAGCCAACCGAGCGAGCCCAGAAGCTCCTTGAGATCTCTGGTGCCTGGACACAGTTCAAGATAGCCAAGGGTGAGATTCACACGATAGCGGACGTGCCCGAGGAGCCTGTAGCGGCAGTCGTCGAAGAGGTAGCCTCGGAAGATGCCATTGAAGTTGTAGTTGAAGTCGTGGCCGACATTGTGGCCGAAGACCCCGTCGAGGAAGTCGCCGACGACGTAGTTGTTGACACTTCGCAAGCGTTGGCTGAAGAAGCGACCGATACAGTGACGAAAGATGTTGCTGACGACAGTTCGGAGAAGTCATGAGCCAGGGTCAGATCGTCGAGAAGGTTGTTGCCTACGTCGTCTCCGAGATCGTTGACGATGCAGATGCTGTAGAGGTGAACGTTGTGGCGGACGGCGACGATGCTGTCGTAGCCGAAGTGCGAGCGGCCAAGAGCGACATGGGTAGGGTCATCGGGAAACGAGGGCGGGTAGCGCGTGCCATCCGCAACGTCGCTGGCGCTGCCGGTGACGAGGAGGGCCTCGCCGTAGACGTCGACTTCCTTGATTGACGCAGCTTGATTAACGAAGATCGGCACATATGACCTCACCAGGTCGAGATCGCATCCCCGTAGGGTATGTGCGCAGAGCGCACGGGATTCACGGGGATGTACTCGTTCGAGGCACACTCCAAGACGTTGAGGAGCGTTTCGTCGCGGGTGCATTCCTTGTCACCGACGAGGCCGAGCCGCGCGAGCTAGAGATTGCTGCGGCGCGGGGCCATCAGGGGGACTACATCGTTGGCCTTGTTGGGATAGGTGACCGCAATGCCGCCGCTGCCCTGCAGGGTGTCCAGTTCCTGATCGATCGCTCGGAGCGGAGAACACTCAGGCCGGGGGAGTTCTGGCCCGAAGATCTCATCGGTTGCGCGGTCATTGCAGTGGATGGGGACGCGGTAGGCACCGTGGTTGATGTTGTCACCGGGGTGTCACAGGATCGTCTTGTCATCGAACAGC
>CAYYGI010000086.1:0-5891 GCA_964471085.1 uncultured Acidimicrobiaceae bacterium | reverse complement strand
GCTGATAGCTGCTCCTCGTCTAGCCTTGAGCCTTGGAAGATCGGCATCCATATACCAAGCATGAGGAGTGACCGTGAACGTTGTTGTAGATGGTTCCCCGCTCACGGTCGACGATGTCATCGCTGTTGCTTACGGAGACGCGGCTGCTGTACCCGGCGACGACCTCGATGCGCGGATGGAACCGGCACGGGCGCTCGTTGAGCGAGTTGTAGCTGCCGACGAGACTGTGTACGGGATCACGACTGGCTTCGGGGCGCTCGCCAACACCCGTATCCGAGCCGACCAGGCAACCCAGCTCCAGTACGACCTTCTGCGCTCTCACGCAGCGGGCGTTGGGCAGTACCTCGATCCACCTGTCGTACGTGCCATGTTGTTGTGTAGAGCCCGCACCCTTGCACAGGGGTACTCCGGTGTCCGTCCGGTCATTGTCCGGTACCTGTTGACGCTTCTGGACAAGAACATCCTCCCCGCTGTTCCCTCCCAAGGATCAGTCGGCGCATCAGGCGACCTTGCGCCCTTCGCCCATCTGGCCCTGCCGATTATCGGGGAGGGCGAAATTCTTGTTGACGGCAACGCGGTTCCTTCAGCTCCCGTCCTGCGAGCCGCCGGCCTTGAACCGCTCGATCTGCTCCCCAAAGAGGGACTCAGCCTCCTCAATGGCACCGAAGGCATGCTTGCACACGGATGCCTCGCGATCCAGAAGGCCCGCTCCCTCGTTGATGCGACCGACGCAGCAGCAGCACTCAGTGTTGAGGCATTGATGGGATCCTCCCGGCCCTTCGAGAAACGTATCCATGAGCTGCGTCCCCACCCGGGCCAGGGGGCATCAGCAGAGCGGATCCGCTCTCTGCTCGAAGGCTCAGCTATCGGGGAGTCTCACCACGATGACTTTGCACACAAAGTCCAGGACGCATACAGCCTCCGTTGCGCCCCTCAGGTGCACGGCGCAGTGCGTGACACCATCGAGTACGCAACAGAGGTGTTCAACAGGGAGCTTGGCGCTGTAGTCGACAACCCAATCGTCTTCCCTGACGACGGTGATGTCGTGTCGGGAGGCAACTTCCATGGACAGCCACTCGCCTTCGTGCTTGACTTCCTTGCCATTGCAGTCACCGAGCTTGGTTCCATCTCAGAGAGGCGCACGGATCGCATCCTTGACCCTGACCGTTCCTCAGGGCTCCCCCCTTTCCTTGCATCGAACCCTGGTGTCTCCTCTGGGTACATGATCACTCAGTACACGGCAGCAGCGATCGTTGCGGAGAACAAGGTGCTTGCGCATCCGGCGTCTATCGAGTCGATCCCTACATCTGGGCTCCAGGAAGATCACGTCTCTATGGGGTGGGGTGCTGCACGCAAGCTCGACACGATCCTTACCAACACCGCGAACGTCATCGCCGTTGAGCTTATGTGTGGTGCCCAGGGCGTAGAACAACGCGCCATGGCCCCCGCGTTGGGGACCGGCGCGGTGCGAGACCTTGTCCGTACCGTCTGTGAGCCACTCGGTCAGGACAGGCCACCGGGGCCCGACATCACCAGAATTGCGGAGCTCATTGAGTCCGGTGTCTTTAGCCACATTGAGGAGGGGTGATGGCTACCAGGATCAATTCGGCATTTGCATATGGGACCGGCCCGCGGGTCATCAGGTCACCAAGGGGAACGGAACTCACGACGAAGGGGTGGATCCAAGAAGCTGTTCTGCGCTCTCTTCTCAACAACCTCGACCCCGACGTAGCTGAGAACCCTGATGAGCTCGTTGTGTACGGGGGGAGAGGGAGGGCGGCACGGTCGTGGGAGGCGTTCGATGCCATCGTGCACTCTCTCACGGTGCTCGAATCGGATGAGACGTTGCTCGTCCAATCAGGGAAACCGGTCGGTGTGTTCCGCACTCACGAGATGGCCCCCAGGGTGCTCATAGCGAACTCGAACCTCGTCCCCGACTGGGCAACGTGGCGCCACTTCTGGGATCTTGAGGACGCCGGGTTAATGATGTACGGGCAGATGACTGCCGGGTCATGGATCTACATCGGCACCCAGGGGATCCTCCAGGGCACGTACCAGACATTCGTTGCGATCGCCGAGAAGCTCTTCGGTGGCACGCTCAAGGGGAGGCTCACCCTCACAGCAGGTCTCGGCGGGATGGGTGGGGCACAGCCCCTCGCCGTCACGATGAATGACGGTGTCTGTCTTGTAGTCGACGTCGATCCCGACCGGATCCAGAAACGTCTCGACACCAAGTACGTTGACGAGCTCGCCCCGGATCTCGACGCAGCCATCGATCGGGTAGTTGCAGCAAAGAGTGCGGGTGATGCGCTCTCGGTCGCTGTTGTCGGCAACGCTGCTGACGTCTTCCCTTTGTTGCTTGCCAGGGGCCTCGAGTGTGACATTGTGACGGATCAGACGTCTGCTCACGACCCCTTGAATGGATATGTGCCCTCGGGCATGACACTCACTGCTGCAAGTGCACTCCGCCGTGAGGATCCCGACGCGTACATTGCAAGATCCCGGGCATCAATGGCGAGGCAGTGTGAGGCAATGGTCGGGTTCCAGGAGAGAGGTGTCGAGGTCTTCGACTATGGCAACAATCTGAGAGGAGAAGCCCTCGAGGGAGGGTTCGCGAACGCTTTCGCATACCCGGGATTCGTCCCCGCCTACATCAGGGAGCTCTTCTGTGAGGGCATGGGCCCGTTCCGATGGATAGCGCTCTCGGGTGACCCCGCCGACATCAAGGCAACGGATGATGCCCTGCGAGACCTCTTCCCCGAGAACGAACCGTTGATGAAGTGGCTCGACATGGCTGAGGAGCGCATCGAATTTCAGGGTCTCCCAGCAAGGATCTGCTGGCTTGGGTACGGAGAGAGACACAGGGCTGGCCTGGCATTCAACGACCTCGTGGCCAGCGGGAAGGTTTCAGCCCCCCTTGTGATCGGGCGCGACCATCTTGATTCGGGATCCGTGGCTTCCCCGTATCGAGAGACTGAGGACATGGCAGACGGCTCCGATGCGGTTGCTGACTGGCCAATCCTCAACGCGCTCCTGAACACCGCGTCTGGAGCGGCTTGGGTAGCGGTTCACCAAGGTGGGGGAGTAGGGATAGGGAAGTCGATTCACGCAGGCGCACAGGTCGTAGCGGACGGCACGGATGAAGCGGCGCTGCGCCTCGAGAGGGTTCTCACGAACGATCCGGGCACAGGCGTGATGCGCCATGCAGATGCAGGGTATGAGCGAGCAATCGAGGTTGCTCACGAGCGCGGGGTCGTGATCCCGATGAGCCCATGACTGAGTTTCTCCAGGCTCGCAGACTCGCAGCCCCCCCTAACTCGCTGCGCTCGTTTCTCCCCCCTGAAGGTGGGACGTGATGAGTCTTCTCCTTACAAACATCGGGGAGCTCGTCACGAACGACGAGAGCAGGGGAGGGCTCCTCGGCATCATCGAGGATGCAGCGGTCGCGATCGAGGGCGGCAACATCGTGTGGGTAGGTTCCGGGGAGAGTATCCCCGAGCACTTCGCGGCGCATCAGGTCTTCGACGTAGCCGGCGCTGCTGTACTCCCGGGATTCGTCGACAGTCACACCCACGCCGTATTTGCAGGAGACCGGGGTAACGAGTTTGCGATGCGCATGGAAGGTGCAACGTATCAGCAGATCCTTGCCGCGGGGGGTGGCATCTACTCGACGGTGCAAGCCACGAGAGAGGCATTGCTCGACGAGCTCGTTGCATCCTCCCTTCCTCGCGTTGCACGGATGCTCGCGAGTGGTACCACCACCATCGAGATTAAGACCGGGTACGGTCTCGACACAGCGACTGAAGTGAAAATGCTCGATGCAATTGATCGGATCTGCAATGTACTCCCTATCGACACAATGCCGACGTTTCTTGGAGCCCACGTCGTAGCACCTGAGTTCGCCGACGATCGCGACGGTTACCTTGAACTCGTAACCGGAGAGATGATGGATGCTGTTGCAGACAGGGTTGCTTTCGTAGATGTCTTCTGTGACGATGCAGCGTTCACTGTCAGTGAGACGCGCCAGATCGTCGGTGCTGCACGAGAGCACGGCCTTGGCGTGCGCCTCCACGTCGACCAGCTCTCACACACCGGGGGTGCTCGCCTTGCGGCCGATGTAGGGGCTGTAGCCGCGGACCATCTTGACCACTCCACGGAGGAGGACCTCGCGGCGCTTGTACGGGCGGGAACGGTTGCCGTGCTCCTCCCCGGAGTCTCATACTCGCTTCGCGAACCGCCTCCCGACGGTCGTCGTGCCTGGGATGCCGGGCTCACCGTCGCGATTGCCACGGACTGCAATCCCGGCACGGCGTACATCGAGACGATGCCGTTCATCATCTCCCTCGCCGTGCTCACCTCCAAGATGACTCCGTCTGAGGCGGTGTGGTCAGCAACAAAGGGGGGTGCCCTCGCGTTGGGCCTGCACGATCGTGGAGTCATTGCACCGGGAAATGTTGCTGATCTTGTCGTGCTCGACGCTCCTTCTCACGAGCACCTCGCGTACCGGCCCGATGGCAATCTGGTCGCTCAGGTCGTGAAACGGGGGAAGCTGATCTAGCATGAAGACGATGTCTAAACGACGATACTTCGACCTTGAACATCCGATCCGCTTCGCACATCGCGGATCCATGATTCTGTACCCCGAGAATACCTGGCACGCCTTTGACGCTGTCGTTGGTGATCTCGACTATCGGTACATTGAGACCGATATCCAAATCACGAAGGATGGGGTTGTCGTTGTGTTCCATGATGACACCCTGGAGCGTTGCACGAATGGTGTGGGTCGAGTGGACGAGTGGCTGTGGGAGGACCTCCGGCACCTGGATGCCGCGTACTACTTCAGCCCCGACCCCGACACGTATCCACTGCGCGACAGAGGAATTGGAGTCCCACGCCTTGACGAAACGTTTGACCGCTACCGGGACACGCGCTTCAACGTCGATCTCAAAGTATCGAAGAGTGAGTGGGCCGTTGCTGAGGTGATCAAGAAGATGGGGAGGGAGGACGAAGTCTTGGTCGGTTCATTCTCAGATCGACGCATCGAAAGGTTCAGGAGGGTCACGAAAGGCCGTGTCGCCACGTCCGCGGGTCCACGAGAATCGGCCGCAATGTTCGCGGCGTCGCGCATCGGGAGGAGTTTTTCGAGAAGAGCTGACGCCTACCAGCTCCCGTACGACAACAGCCAGCTCCCGTACAAGGTTCCGGGGATAGGCGTCGACCAACGGTTGGTCGACGCTGTTCACGCTGCTGACACACAGCTTCATGTGTGGACGGTGAACGAAGCGCAGGACATGGTGAAGTTCCTTGACATGGGGGTCGACGGAATTGTCACAGATAGGCCGGACATACTGAATGAAGTGATGGAGGAACGCGCTCGTGCAGAAGGATGAATTCATTGGAGAGATCGTCAGGCTTCAAGTCCAGCGCATCCCCATCAAGGTCAAGGGCGAGGACTACCTCCCGCACGAGATCCTGCCGATCGAGTTGGCAACTGTGGACACACAGGGGATGCTTGGATGGCACGATGGTGCCTGGATAGTCGATGCGCACCACGGAGCGCATCCTTCACGCAGGGGTGGGGGGAGGCGGCCTCTCTCACTGGGTTTCACTGGCCACTACGAAGCAATGGCCGAGCGGTTCGGTGATGCACCCCTGGGTGTTGCGGGGGAGAACATCATTGTTGACGGACCAGCACTCTGGCTCGAGGATCTTGGTGAGGGGATAGTTGTGGAGACTTCTGGCGGTGAGCTGCTGCTTTACCAGCCGCGTGTTGCAGCGCCCTGTGTCGAGTTCGCGAGCTTCATGCTCGGCCTTGACGAGGTGGCACCCAGAGATCGGCTCGAGGGTGAGTTGGCGGACCTGCACAATGGAAGGCGCGGGTTCATCGTCAC
>CAYYGI010000085.1:0-5903 GCA_964471085.1 uncultured Acidimicrobiaceae bacterium | reverse complement strand
GGGGTCGGGAAGACGTCGATCGTAGAGGCAGTGCTCGATCGGACAACGTCGGCCTTCTCCGTGTCTGCTACCACGCGCACTCCGCGCCGAGGGGAGGTTGACGGGGAGGACTATCACTTCCTTGACCGAGAGACGTTCGAGAAGAGAGTAACCCAGGGCGACGTCGTGGAGTGGGCCGAATACGGAGGTGCTCTGTATGGCACGCTCAGAGAGGAGATTGAGCCCCACCTCCAGGCCGGACGGAACGTGCTACTCGACATCGAGAACGAGGGGGCGAAGCAGATCCGGTCCAATTTCGACGATGCAGTGCTGATCTTCGTCTCCCCACCAAGCCTCTCAGCGCTGCGGGATCGTCTTGTAGGGCGCGGTGATACCCCTGACAGCGAGATGGAGGTCCGCCTCGGCATCGCGTCTGAGCAGATGGCTGAGGCCCCGGAGGTGTACGATCACATCGTCGAGAACCTTGACCTCGCGTGCACGATCGAGCAAGTTCTCGATATACTCCCTCCAGAAGGCTTCAACGCAGTAGCGTCCTGAGGCATTTTTCGCCTACGGCATTGCCCGTACGATCCGAGGAGTCGACTGACATGATGCTTGAACCACCTATTGGAGAGATCGTCGCGAAGACAAACTCGCGCTTCGCACTCGTGGTTCTTGCAGCGCGCCGTGCAAGGCAGATCAATGCATACTTCAACGAGCTTGGTGCAGGCTTGGGTGGCCACATTCCGCCCCAGGTGCACTCGTTGTCAAGGAAGCCGCTCTCGATCTCGCTTGAGGAGATTGCAGCGGATAAGGTCGTGATCGCCCCTACCGAGGGCTAGTCAGTGACCGAAGGGCGACGCATTGTCCTTGGTGTGACCGGGGGTATTGCCGCGTACAAGGCTGCTTATCTGGCCCGCAGACTTATTGAGCGTGGCGCCACCGTGCGCGTCGTCATGACAGAGACCGCTCTCGAGTTCGTCGGGGCCGCCACTTTCCGTGCCATCACGGGCTCTGAACCTGTCACGTCCTTCTTTGGCGGCGAGGATGCTTCACCTCATACGATGCTTGGCCAGTGGGCGGAAGCTATTGTCGTTGCACCTGCAACGGCATCGACGCTCTCGAGACTCGCGGCCGGAGAGTCATCTGATGTGCTCGTTGCGACAGTGCTTGCTTCGAGAGCCCCCGTTCTTGTTGCACCCGCTATGCACACCGAGATGTTTGAGCAACCCGCAAATCAGAGGAACCTGGAGACGCTCTCTGGCTTTGGGTACACGATCATTGACCCGGAGGTTGGTGCGCTTGCTGGGGGAGATGAGGGGCCGGGCAGGCTTGCTGACCCTGACTTGATCGCAGATGCTGTCTTCGAACTCTTTCCGAGTCGAGATATGGCTGGCCTTCGAGTACTCGTCACGGCTGGGGGAACACGAGAGCCGATTGATCCTGTGCGCTACATCGGGAACCGTTCATCCGGGAAGATGGGGAACGCACTCGTCGAAGTTGCGATGGAGCGCGGTGCTGAAGTTCTACTTATTACCACGGCACTCCCGCCTGGGTCGAGGATCCAAGAGCTCGTGTATGTCGAGACTGCCGATGAGATGGCTGAAGCTGTGTGGGCAAGAGCGCCCGATGTTGATGTTGTTGTGCTCACTGCTGCGGTAGCCGACTTCAAGCCTCTCCACACTGATTCGTCGAAGATTCGTCGTTCAGAGGGTCTGCCTCAGATTGAACTTACTCCAACACCCGACATTCTCAAAGGTGTTGCAGAGATGACTCCAAGACCACTCCTGATTGGGTTCGCTGCTGAGACAGGATCGCTCGACTTCGCCACTGAGAAGGCTCGAGAGAAGGCTGTTGACCTCCTCGTAGCCAACGACGTGACACGAGAGGGCTCCGGTTTTGGATCCGACACCAACGAGGTTCGCTTCGTGTTCAAGGATGGAACAGTAAGAGACCTGCCGCTCATGTCGAAGCGGGATGTAGCCACACAGATCTGGGATGCTGCTGTGACCTTGAAGGCTGACTCCTGACCTCCCGACTTGCATGTCAGGTTGTCCCCGACATCTCGTCGTTCTCGGTGGATGACGGGTTCACCTATCTTGTTGGGGGTACAACAGGTATCGGTGTCGGTAGCCGAGTTCGTGTCCGGGTCTCGAACCGTCGCACGAAGGGATTCGTGACGGCAGTATTCGAGGCAGAGGGGAGCCGGAGGCTGCTCCCCCTTGATGGACTCTCCGGATCTATTCCCTCCTTCGATGCAGCAATGTTGGAGACTCTCCGTTGGGCAGCAACGCACTATGTAGCTCCGCTCTCGGTGCTCCTCAAACGAACAATTCCTCCGAATATCCCGAAGATCATTCGAGGCAACGTCGTCACAGCGCCGGGAGTGGACCATACCTCACCCTTGGAGAAGTCGATGCAGTACCGAATCGGGGCAGCGCCGTATGGGGCTTTGGTAGGAGAGACGATTAGTGAGTCGGTTGCTGCTGACAAGAGTGTTGTGGTGATTGCGCCCAGCGCTCTCGAAGTTGCCGACATCGTCTCCCACCTCGCGACCCGGTATCCAGGGCGCGTCGTTGCAGCTACATCTTCGCTGCCTGCCAGGGAGACCACAGAGTCATGGTCAAGGATTGCTACAGAAGCCGGGACGATCCTTGTTGGGACGCGTGAAGTGATGTTCTGGCCCTTCGGGAACACCGCAATTGTGGTTGTGGTCGAGGATGGGCGCAGAGTGATGCGTTCGCCACGCACACCCACTCTGAGTGTGCGCGAAGTTCTGCTGCACCGGTCGAGTGCGGAAGGGTTCTCTCTGGTGTTTTACGGGCCCGTACCGACTCTTGAGGCGATCGCGAGGGGAGCAGATGTTCGAGTTCTCCCTGGCAGAGAGTGGCCGATGGTTGAGGTGGTTGACAGAACGGAGGATCCGCCAGGGGGAGGGGTGCTCACCGCGCGAGCTACGGAGGCTATTCAGCGTTCAACGGTGAGAGGGGAGAGCACCTTTCTGCTTGTGGGCTCTCGTGGGTATGCGCCTGCGTCGAGCTGTGTGAGCTGTGGTGAAGTTCGGCGCTGTGTAGCGTGTGGGAGTGCTGCATCTCGAGATGAAGCCTGTCGGCGGTGCGCTCAGGCGTTTGGGCGGTGCGCTGAGTGCAACGGTGCGCGCTTCCAAGCCCTCGGCGCGGGGATCGGAAGCGTCATAGAGGACGTACGGCGCCTTGTTGGAGCCCAGGTTGGTCGAGCCGAAGAGGAGAAGCTTGTAACCGTTGGAACAGAGCGCGACCTCATCGGGGTCTCAGGTGTCGGCCTTGCAGTAGCTATTGATGTTGATGGGCTCTCGATGGCCCCGCATTACCGCGCGAGTGAGGACGCCCTCCGCCTCCTTGTGCGCCTTGCAAACACGGTGCGTCGCGGTGGTGGACATCGCTGCCTTGTGCAAACGGCGCTTCCGAACCAGGATGTCATTAAAGCACTCATCCTTGGTAGCTCGGGAACTTTTCTTGTCGAGGAGATGCACGCAAGGGGCCGGTTCGGTTTCCCCCCCGTTGGCGAGCTGCTCGCGATCGAGGTGGAGGGAGTGGCTGGTGACCGAGACTTTACAAAGGAACTTATTCGAGAGCGTCTTGGCTCGCTTTCAACGCTCCTGGGTCCCGTGCAGGTAGGGGAGCGGACGAGGTGGCTGGTCCAGGGACACGATCTTGAGCGTGCTCGAGTTGCTCTCCGACAAGTCGTCAGCACACTGCGGTCTAGAGGGGGACGAGTACGCGTCGATGTCGATCCGATTGACCTCTGAGAAGCTGCGGGCGGATGCGTGAGACGGACTCCTGCTCGCCTATTCTTCGTCGTGCTTCCATGGTGATCTATCCGATACGCACATTCCCAGATCCAGTGCTCTCGATCGTCGCGGCCGAAGTCACCCGGTTCGACGCTGATCTTGTGCGCCTCGTTGATGACATGTTCGCCACAATGTATGACGCTCCCGGTGTCGGCCTCGCTGCCCCACAGGTCGGCATCTCGAAGCGCGTTTTCGTTGCTGATGTCGGAGAGGGGCCCATTGTTATGGTAAATCCTGCTATTGTCGAGACAGCGGGAACATTCAAGTACGAGGAGGGATGTCTCTCGGTGCCAGACCGCTTCTGGCAGATCAAGCGACCAGACTACGCACGAGCTGTTGGTGTCTCGCTCACAGGTGAACCGGTAATGCACGAAGGAGAAGGGTTAATGGGTCGAGTTCTCCAACATGAGATCGATCATCTCAACGGAACACTCCTGCTCTCGCACCTTGGGAAGCGTATCCGGAGACAGGTCCTCCAAGAACTCCGCAGGGAGGCCTTGGGCTTCAAGGGTGCTCTCTGATGACAGCCGTCTTCTTCGGGACACCGGCGGCCGCAATTCCGAGCCTGGCAGCTCTCGGCAACGTAGCTGATATCGGACTCGTCATCTCGCAGCCTGATCGTCAATCTGGTCGCGGTGGGCAACTTACTTCGTCCCCGGTCACAGTTGCAGCAAAGCAGTTCGGATTCGAGGTTGCTCAACCTGATACGACGGAGGAACTCTTTGCACTCCTTGCTGAGGGCGACTTTACGTTCGGGGTAGTCGTGGCATATGGCCGTATTCTCACTCCGTCGATGATCGCGAGCGTGCCCTTCGGCTTCCTGAACGTGCACTTCTCGCTCCTCCCGCGCTGGCGGGGTGCTGCCCCGGTCGAACGCGCTATTGCTGGTGGTGATAGTGTGACGGGAGTCACCCTGATGAAGATTGATGAGGGACTCGACACCGGGCCGATTCTCGCGGAGATCACAACCCCGATTGGCCCGCTTGAGACAGGGGGGAGCCTCACAGCGCGTTTGTCATTCCTGGGCGCATCGCTCGTAGACGCTGTGGTGCCTGAGTATCTCAACAGTCGGCGGCGACCGGTCTCCCAGATCGCGTCTGGAGTCACTATTGCACGTCGATTGACGAAGGCTGGCGCGCAACTGGCAGCGAGCATGACTGCTCAAGAGGCTGAGCGGGCTGTACGGGCGTATCAACCGAGGCCCGTTGCGTGGCTGGACACGCCACGCGGAGTTATGCGCGTCCACAGTGCAGCCCCAACCGAAGCGGAGGCAGCAGTCGGCGAGGTTGTGCTCGACGCTAGGAGCGTCATTGCAGGGTTTCGAGATGGAGCATTGGAGCTTCGTGTCGTCCAACCTGCGGGGAAGCCGCGACTCGAAGCACTCGCTTGGATGCACGGTCTCAGAGGCGAGCCGGTCCCCTTCGAGTAGTGAACTCATTCTCGCTGCCACAAGAAGTGATGAACCGGTGTAGATTGATGAACGACTATATCGGGAGGTTTGGGACGTGAGACGGATTTGGCTAGTGTTGATCGTCGCCGCTGTTCTGCTCTCGGGATGCGCCGAGAGCACAGGGAACAAGGCGACTCCTGCTGCTGGGGTAAGCACGTTTCAGGCTGAGATTCTTGAGGACGGGGATGTGTCCCTTGGTGAGATGGAGCTTGCGGTGGCTGCATACTCGGATTGCCTCGTCGTCCTCGGAATCACTACGGAGGCCGCGTTCGACGACGTTGACAACGTGTGGAGCTACCGTTTCTCCACTCTGTCAGAAGATGTCGAGATGCTGCTCAATAGCGCTGAAGGCCTTGCATGCAAGGCCGAGTACCTCAGCCAAGTCGAATTGATGTTCGCAGACCAAGTGGGGCCGAGCCCTGAAGAGGATGCGCAGTTCTACACAGATATTGTGGGATGCATGCGCGAGAAGGGGCACGACGTCGAGAACAGCGATCCCAGCACCCTCAGCGCCTGGTTCGATAAACAGCCAGACGATTACCTAGCCTGCTTCAACGAAGTAGCAGGACTCTAAGCGAGGCGTCGTGGAGGGCTTGCTGTGTTCCCCAACAGCGATCCGGAACTCTGTGATCGCTCCGGAAATGA
>CAYYGI010000084.1:0-5928 GCA_964471085.1 uncultured Acidimicrobiaceae bacterium | reverse complement strand
GCAGAAGCTCTTCAAGCAGGCGACGTGTGGGTGTTGATCGATGGGGAGGGACGAGCCTTCGGGGGATTGGAACCGGGTGAAGACATCTCCTGGTGTGGCGACTGGGACGGTTGGGGTTGGTAAGAACAGCCGTCAGCCGTCAGCAAAGAAGAGTGGCTCTCTGCTCGCCGCTCTAGGAAAAGTCAATGCCTTGGGCGAGGGGGAGATCCTTGGACCAGTTGATCGTGACCGTCTGGCGCCTCATGTAAACCTTCCATGAATCCGACCCGGATTCGCGACCGCCTCCGGTCTCCTTCTCTCCACCAAAGGCTCCACCGATCTCCGCACCGGAAGTCCCGATGTTGACATTCGCAATACCGCAGTCTGATCCGTCGGGGGAGAGGAAGAGCTCAGAGTTGCGCACGGAATCGGTGAAGATCGCAGACGAGAGTCCCTGTGGCACGCCGTTCTGGACAGCAATTGCTTCCTCGATCGAGTCGATCTCAATGAGATACAGGATGGGCCCGAACGTCTCTGTCTGGACGATCGGCGCGTCTGCTGGGATCTTCACAACAATCGGCTCAAGAAAGAAACCCTTCCGGTCCGGTTCGTTCCCGCCTACCAGGAGCTCACCACCCTGCTCGAGTGCAATCGCGAGAGCAGTCTTCGTCGTGTCAACCGCTGCCTGGTCCACGAGCGGTCCAATAAGCGTGTCCTCGTCGAGGGGGTCCCCCAACCTGATCTGGCCAAAAGCAGTAACAAGACGGTCCGAGAGTTCATCGATGACATCCGTGTGAACAAGGATCCTGCGCAGAGACGTGCATCTCTGGCCAGTCGTGCCCGCAGCGGAGAAGAGCGTTGCCCTGACAACCAGGTCAAGGTCGGCGTCATCCATCACGATGATCGCGTTGTTCCCACCGAGCTCGAGGAGCGAACGGCCGAACCGTTTCGCAACCTCGACACCGATCTGGCGGCCCATCCGCGTTGAGCCAGTAGCAGAGATGAGCGGCAGGCGTACATCGCTGACCATCGCGGCGCCAACCGGGTCGACTCGGCCCACCGTCAAGTTGAAGACGGCCTCGAACCCGGAGCCCTCCATCACTTCGTGAACAATATTCGTGACTGCAACGGAGCTCAGCGGAGTGACGTGTGAAGGCTTCCAAATCATCGTGTCTCCACAGACAGCGGCAAGGAGCGAGTTCCACGACCAGACGGCCACCGGGAAGTTGAATGACGAGATGATCCCGATCGGGCCGAGCGGCATCCACTGCTCATACATTCTGTGACGGGGCCGCTCGGATGCAATCGTGAGTCCGTAGAGCTGTCTCGACAGGCCGACCGCGAAGTCCGCGATGTCGATCATCTCCTGGACCTCGCCCTCGCCCTCGGCTCTGATCTTCCCTGTCTCCATTGAGACGAGGGCGCCGAGAGGTTCCTTGTAATCGCGCAGGGCGTTGCCGATCAACCGGACGTAGTTGCCGCGCTCAGGTGCCGGGATCATTCGCCACTCAAGGAAAGCTGCTTGAGCTGCTGTGACGGCAGCTTCGTATTCGGCCAGATCCGCTTGGCGAACAGTACCGATTACTTCTTCAGTCGTCGGGTCCACAGAGGACACTGCCGGTCCATTTCCAGCAAGCCAGCCACCGGCGTACGCGCCCGATGACTCCTCTTTGATCCCAAGTGCGGCCAGAACGGCATCCCGTTGCATCTGCTCTCCTCCTCTTTCCGATTCTGGCGTCTCTCAGCGAAATATCTTTCGCTCACGGACGCCAGAATAGTTGCTGATAGTTAGCGGGCGGCGATGGACTCGATTTCTACGAGGAATCCTCCCGGTAGTGCGCCTGCTTGAATCGTAGAACGTGCTGGTCGGGACTCGCCAACGTACTCGCCGTACACCTCGTTCACCGCCGGGAAATCCTCGATATCTATGAGGAAGATCGTCGTCTTGACGATGTCATCGAAAGTGAGGCCAACGTCACCAAGGACTGCCCCAATGTTCCGCATTACCTGATGAGTCTGGTCAACAACGTCACCCTGCACAGACTCTCCTGTCTCAGGGAGGAGGGCCACCATCCCCGAAATAAAGACGAACCCATTGGCTTCAGTCACGATGCTGTACGGTCCAAGCGGCGTTGGCCCGCTCGGCGCGTCATGCATAGTCTTGGGCATGAAATGTCCTGGATCTCTCGCTGACGGTTAACTAGCTGAAGCTCTTGCCACAGCCGCAAGAGCCGGAGACGTTCGGGTTCTCGATAGCGAAACCAGCTCCGGAGAGACCGTCATCCTTAAAGTCCACGACTGCACCCGTCACCATCGATACGCTCTCAGCATCAACGACTACGCGCACTCCATCGGTCTCGCTCACGATGTCTGTTGGGTCAATCGCGGAGTCAAAGAACATGTCGTACGCGTAGCCGGAACACCCTGACCGCTTCACGCCGAGGCGCAGCGCCAAGTCTTCGTTGCCGTCAGCAGCGATAAGTTCCTTCACCTTCGTTGCAGCACTTGAGGTCAGGGTCACGCCTTGCAGTTGAGCAGCACTGGGGGCAGTCATCTGGTTCTCCATGGTCGATGTTCGGTCCGAACATTATGATAGGGGAGAATCACAGTCGTTGCCACGGATATCTCTGATTAGCAAACAAACGGAATCGAAACGTCGTTCCGCTGCTACGTTTCGCCCTATGGTCACAGAAGAAGAAGTCAGAGAAGCGCTCACGCATGTGATCGATCCTGAGCTCCACACCGACATCGTAGATCTCGGCATGGTGGGGGACATCGTGTTCAGTGGCCGAGATGTCGAAGTCGGGATTGCTCTCACCATTGCCTCTTGTCCAATGCGTGGCCAGATCGAATCCGATGTGAAGAGAAGGGTTTCATCTCTCCCAGATGTCGAGAATGTGACGATCCGCATCACGGTGATGTCACAAGAACAGCGTTCAACTCTGATGGAGAGAGCAAGAATGAACGCACGCAAGTCCGCTACTCCGACTGCCATCTCCCCAGCAACGCGCGTCATTGCAGTGAGTAGTGGGAAAGGGGGTGTGGGGAAGTCATCGCTGAGCGTCAACCTCGCTCTCGCCCTCAGGGAGCTCGGTTACAGCGTCGGTCTTCTCGACGCGGACATCTGGGGGTTCTCAGCCCCGCGCATGTTGGGTGCTCTCGACTACCGGCTGAACGCAAACGAGGATCGACAGATTGTTCCGATAAATGCCCAAGGCATTCATCTCGTGTCGACAGGGCTACTCATCGAGGATGAGGGGACGGCTCTCATGTGGCGGGGTTTGATGTTGACCAAGGCAGTCGAGCAATTCCTTAACGACGTTGCTTGGCCCCCCGACCTCGGCTATCTCGTCATTGACATGCCCCCTGGCACGGGTGATGTACAGATGGCTCTGGCCCGACTCCTCCCCCAGGCAGAGATGATTGTCGTCACAACACCCCAGCTCGCTGCCCAGAAAGTCGCTTCGAGGGTTGCAGATATGGCGCGCCGTTCACACATGCCCGTCATCGGCGTCGTCGAGAACATGGCCGGGTTCACGACTGAGAATGGGGAGCATTACGACATCTTCGGGTCAGGGGGAGGGGTCTCGCTCGCTCATGACTTAGGTGTTGAACTGCTCGGGTCGATCCCGATCGATCCCAACGTTGCTTCCGGTGGCGACTCAGGTCATCCCGTTGTAATCTCGCAGCCCAACGGACCCGCTGGCACCGCTGTCAGAGTGGTTGCTGACCGCGTCGTAGAGATCCTCCCCCCCCTCCAGCTCGACTCCTGCATTGGACGCCTCAGCGCGCTGTAGGAAGAAGCCTGACAGGCCGACCCGGCCCTCTCGACGTCAATTACTCACAACCTCTCAATGGGCAACGTTGTGCATCTGAATGATCCCGGAAGCCTGGTTACTTCCGAGTAGTCAACGGGAATGACCGAAATGCCCTTCTCTTCTACCAATGAAGCCAGCCTGCTGCTCTTGTGCTGCATGACCAGCTTCTTGGGAGAAATGGCGAATGTGTTGATCTCGAGATTGTTCATCTCTTCCTTGGTCGCCTCAATGAACTCGAAATTGTCTCCGAGCCACTTCACGCTCTCTGCTGTGAAACTCTTGGGATGGATGATCGCCAGTTCTTCGCCGATGATGTTGAATTTTGTGTCGAGATGCACAGCGCCCCTATGTGCGAACTCAATAGGAGTGACTTCTCTCTCAATGCCGAGCTCCTCGAGCTTTCTTTGCAGGCAATCAACACCCTCCCTATCTGTTTCTTCGCCGAGCCCAACGATCAGTTTGTCTTTGGTTATAAGCACATCTCCCCCTTCGATAGTGCCATTTTCGAGCGTCGCCACTTTCGAGAGATCGGAGAAAATGTGTCTCAATCCTTCTTGTTCACGCTGACGCGATTTTCGGCGTGGATTAGCAATGAAGAACGTATCGTCCACCCCGAAGCCCATATCCCTTGTGTAGTGCTGTGCAAAAGAAGTCGGCACCTGATCTGCTAGTAGGACGTTGACCCCGTTGGATTTCAGAATGTCGATCAGCACCAACTGTTGCTGCCGCACTTTTTGGTGGTCGTACGAAAGCTTGACCTTGTTGTAGTACATTTGATAGACAGCAGCCAAGTCAAACAGCTCGGAAGCGAACGACTTGATTGACACTGGATTGGCAAGACACATTACGACAGTCTTTAGTTCGCCAACTTCAGTAGTTATATTGACATCAATTCGGTTCTCTTCCATTCTTGCAACCTTACTATGCGAGTCGCATCGCAAGTTCTCAAGAAATCACTTGACAATCGAACGTCTGTTCGCTAGAGTGCGAGTATGAACATCCTGAACCTGGCTGATAGCCGGGCGATGGTGTCGGACAAAGGCGGCGGGCCACACGTCCCGGGCAGAAGCCCCAGAGACGATCTTGAAGGCAGCTTCAAGGAGAGTCTTGAAGAAGTAGAGCAGCATCTCGACGGCTTATTTGACGACGAGCTCGAAGCTGCGACGATCACGTTGAAGCAGCACCTTGACGCGACCGCTGCACGCTTTGCGCTCCATGTGCGCGAGCTCGAGCGGCGCGACATTCCCCGATCCACACACGGCCTGGGGGCCAGAGGGTGGCTCACCAGGTTCTGTCATATGTCTCGCGGCGAAGCATCAGGAACCGTCAAGACCGCACGCTCCCTCACTCACATGCCGGCCATCACCCGCAACGCCATCACAGGTCAGATCCCGTGGCGCTCCCTGCAACTCCTTGCCCAAGCTCGCGACAAGTATCCCGAAGACTTCCCCCTCCACGAACTCGTCTTCGCCGACACCGCCTCCTATCTCACCCCTGCCGATCTGCGAAAGACGATCAACCACTGGGAACAACAGGTCAACTTTGACGAAGCTCTCGGTGACATCAGGGCCCGCGACCGTCTCCGGAGCCTGTACCTCGCAGGCATGTTCAACGGCCTCACCGACATCAAGGGCATGCTGACACCCGACGTTGCTCACACTCTCACTACGGCAATCAACAGCCTCTGTGATCCCGGAAACCTCGACCCGGACGACAACCGCACACCGGCCCAGCGCAGACACGATGCCATCGGGGAGATCAGTCGCTTCTGGCTCGACCACAACCAGTCCATCGAGACATCTGGAGGTGAGAAACCCCACATCACCATCACTCTCGACTATCAGACACTCACCGGTCAGAGACGTCGGCTCCCCGAGATCGACGATGCCCCAGTCGACCCCGAAACAATCCGCCGCCTCCTCTGTGATGCGGGCATTGTACGGATCATCACCAATGCCGAGTCCGAACCCCTTGATGTAGGGCGGCGCACGCGCACGATCCCGGCGGCTATCAGACGAGCACTCGAACACCGAGACCGTGGCTGCACATGGCAGGGCTGCAACGCACCCACATCATGGTGCGATGCCCACCACATCATCCACTGGGCTGACGGCGGAGAGACGTCGATCAA
>CAYYGI010000083.1:0-5929 GCA_964471085.1 uncultured Acidimicrobiaceae bacterium | reverse complement strand
GTTGGCGGATTCATCATCCAGAACACCTTCCGCATCATTGTTGCCCAGCGCACCAGGGAACTCGCTCTTCTGCGAGCCATTGGTGCAACCGGGCGACAGATCCGCTCGATGGTCGCCATCGAGGCTGTTGTAATCGGGATCATTGGTTCCGTGATCGGAATCGGATTCGGGTTCGTTACGGCGTTGGGTATTCGCGCTCTTATGGATGCTGGTGGGTTCGGTATCCCGCCGGGGGACCTCGTCCTGGCTCCTCGCACCATCATCGTTGCCATGGTGGTCGGGCTCACACTCACGCTCCTCTCCGCGCTACTACCCGCACGTGCAGCATCACGGATACCCCCGGTCGCTGCCATGCGACAAGATGCTGCACAGCCACCACGCAGTCTGCGCACGCGGGCAATCACCGGTGGCGTCATCACCGGGATCGGCGTTCTACTTGTCGGCCTCGGGCTCTTCGGCGATGTTGGTCGAGCAATCATCTTTGTTGGTGCCGGAGCAGCTATTGCGTTCATCGGTGTCTCGGTGCTAGCCCCCCTTGCTGCGAGACCACTGGCAGACATCATCGGCTGGCCACTACCCCGCCTCTTCGGTATCTCTGGACAACTCGCCAGGGAGAACACGAAACGTCAGCCACGCAGAACCGCATCGACTGCGTCCGCCCTGATGGTCGGCGTCGCGCTCGTTGCCTTCTTCGCTGTCTTTGCATCCTCGACGAAGGCTTCTATCGAGGAGTCAATATTCGAGCTCATACCAGCCGATCTCACCTTTCAGTCAACAGTCCAGACGGACCCGGAGTTGCCTGGGACGATGAGCCCTGCATTCCTTGAGGAGCTCGTGACGTACGAAGAGCTGAGCGTGGTGTCTGCAATGCAGTTCGGTCGAGCCGTCGTTGGCGGTTCCATGCTGGTTGTTGGAGCGTTCGACCCCGATACGATCGAGCAGGTCTTAGTCCTGGAGCCGGTAGGGGACGCGATGGAAGTGGTGGCTGCTCGGAACTCGATCATTATTGCGGACACGTTCCTTGAAGAGATGGGGTGGGCTGTTGGGGATGTCGTCACCGGCGAATTCGCCCGTACAGGAGAAGTCCCCCTCACAATCGTTGGCATATATGAGCGTGCCGACTTCGGGAATGTACTCTTCTCCACCAACACTTTCAAGGAGAACTTCCGGTATCTAGGTGACTCGCTGATATTTGCGAACGCTGCCGAAGGAGTCAGCGTGAGCGAGGCACAAGAAGCGGTCTTGCCTACCGTTGAGAGCTTTGGAACCATCAAGGTAGAGACAAAATCAGAGATGATTCAGGACGCTGAGGCTCAGATCGACCAGGCACTTGCTCTCTTCACAGGTCTCTTGCTCTTTGCTGTGATGATTGCGGTTCTTGGGATCACGAACACCCTGACACTCTCGATCTATGAGCGCACACGCGAGATAGGGTTGCTGCGCGCAGTCGGGATGGGGCGTCGCCAGGTGAAGTGGATGATCCGCTGGGAGGCTGTCATCATTGCTACCTTCGGCGCAGTCCTGGGTGTAGGGATCGGCATTATCCTCGGATGGGCTGTCGTGCGTGCACTGGCTGACGAAGGCTTCGGCGCGTTCAATATCCCAGTTGGTCAGGTCATCCTCGCTCTTGTACTCGCGGCGGTTGCAGGCGTACTCGCCGCGATATGGCCTGCGCGCAAGGCTGCTCGGATGAATATCCTTGACGCCATCAGCAGCGAGTAGTTAGCCGCATACGTGAGTACCGTACGATCTCGCTGAACCGACCAGAAAGCTGAAATGGGACCATTCGTCATGATCGCGGGCATCATCGCGATGATCATCATTCATGAAGGCGGCCACTTCGTTGCGGCTAAGGCGTTTGGGATGAAGGCGACCCACGCCTTCTTCGGATTCGGGCCTACGCTCTGGTCAGTGACCAGAGGTGAGACCGAGTATGGAGTGAAGGTCTTGCCGCTTGGTGGATTCGTCCGAATCATCGGTATGAACCCCTTCGAAGAGATCGCTGAGGAGGATGAGCACCGCACATACCGCGTAGCCCCGTTCTGGAAGAAGGCCGTGGTGGTACTCGCCGGTGTATTCACCCACTTCGTCGTTGCCTTCTTCCTTCTGTGGTTCGTAGGAGTGATGTGGGGCGAGGTAGTGATCGGTGCGGATGGAAGGGCGGAGCCATCAACGACAGTTGCAGTCGTGAGTGCAATAGTCCCTGGCACAGATGAGCCGTCACCTGCTCTCGTCTCAGGGATTGAACCAGCAGATGTCATCGTAGCTGTTGACGGAGACCCAATTACGACGTGGGAAGAGTTCAGTTCATTCGCAGCTGCTCACGGCGACGAAGACATCTCCTTGATCGTGGTGAGAGAGGAAGAGTTACTCGGCCTCTCAGCGACGCTTGCTACGGTAGAGCGACCCATCATTGTAGATAATGAATTCGTTATCGGTCCTGACGGAGAGCCGGTGACCGAGGAGATCGGATTCTTCGGAATCTCTCCGAAGGCAGAACGAGAGGACGTTGGCCCGATCGCGATGATCCCTCGCGCTGGCGACCAGTTCGTAGAGGTCGCTGGTCTCAGCGTCTACGGAATGGGTCAGTTGGTTATCGGCTTGCCTGAGCTCGTGATGTCATTGTTTGGTGGAGACGACGAGATTCGTGACACGGTCCGGCCCGTCAGCCCTATCGGGTTGGTTCAGCTCGCAGGCCCGTTGGAGTCGACGCTTATGCTTCTCGCACTCGTGAACATCTTCGTTGGCATCCTCAACTTCGTGCCGTTCTACCCCCTTGATGGTGGCCATTTCGCGGTGGCGCTGTACGAGAAGATCACGGGGAAGGTGCCGAACGTACAGAGACTGCTCCCGTTGGCTGCGGCGCTCTTCATCCTGCTTATCAGTCTTGGTCTCATGGGTGTCTATCTCGACATAACCGACCCGATGCAGTTGTAGCTGGAAGAACACAGAGCACAGAGGGTTTGACTGATATCTGTATTCTGTATTCTGATATCTGTGTTCTGTGTTCTGAGTTCTGTATTCTTTCTCCATGACATTTGAGCGTCGTGTGACGCGAAAGATCCGGATTGGTGATGTTGAGGTTGGTGGAGGCGCGCCAATCACTGTCCAGTCGATGACAACGACCAAGACAGCCGATGTCGAAGCAACCCTCTCCCAGATCTACGGTCTTGCAGCAGCCGGAGCAGACATCGTACGCGTGGCGTGCAACACTGTTGAAGCCGCGCAAGGTATTGCTGAGATCATGCCTCGAACGCCGGTCCCCATTGTTGCGGACATTCACTTCCAGTACCGTCTTGCGCTTGCTTCTATCGAAGCGGGAGTCTCGGCACTCCGCCTCAATCCGGGCAACATTCGCAATGAGAACCACATCAAGGAGGTAGCTACTGCAGCAAAGGATGCAGGTATCCCGATCCGGATTGGTGTAAACGCGGGGTCACTCGATAAGGATCTTCTCGACAAGTACGGCAGCGCGGTTCCTGAAGCCCTCGTTGAGTCTGCCCTTCAGGAGGTGAGATACTTCGATGATGTCGGCTTTTATGATGTGAAGATCTCGGTCAAACACTCCAATGTGCCGATGATGATTGAGTCGTATCGACTCCTCGCGGACGTGACTGATTACCCCCTTCACCTCGGTGTTACCGAAGCAGGGCCCCTTCCGGGGGGGCTGATCAAGGGGGTGGCGGGCATTGCAACGCTACTCAACGAGGGGATCGGGGACACGATTCGGTTCTCACTCACCGCAGACCCCGTTGAAGAGGCGAAGACTGGCCGCGCACTGCTCGAGTATCTCGGCCTTCGTGAACGCACCATGCTCGACTTTATAGCGTGCCCGTCGTGCGGACGAGCTGAAGTAGACGTGATTAAGGTCGCAACTGAAGCGAACGAACGTCTTGAGGAGCTCAACCTTGCTATTCAAGTAGCTGTTATGGGATGTGTAGTCAACGGGCCAGGAGAGGCGAGAGAGGCTGACCTCGGCTTAGCTGCCGGGCGCGGAAGGGGACACCTCTTCATCAGAGGTGAAGTTGTTCGGGTAGTCCCCGAAGCCGAGATGGTGGATGCCCTAATTGAGGAGGCGAAACTTCTCGCAGAGGAGGGGCCAGAAGCGCGATTGGCCGCAGCTGATGTCTCGGCTGCCGACCTTGCTCAAGAGGTAAGAGTCGAGTTGCTGGCTGTCCAGGGTGACGCGAACCGTTCGTCGGAGAGACGTGCAGCGGTTGCTGACGTTGCTCGGGGTCGAGAAACAAACTGAGTGGCAGCTATCCTCGCCCCTTACCCGAGCCTGATGGAGCAATGTGCGTTGGTCAGAAGCCTTTATACCCACCCTTCGAGATGATCCTGCAGATGCCGAAGCCGTCAGCCACAGGCTGCTGGTACGCGGCGGGTACATCCGCCAACTCATGTCGGGTGTCTACTCGATGCTCCCACTCGGCCAGCGAGTCCGAGAGAAGGTGATGGTGATTATCCGAGAGGAGATCGAAGCGATTGGTGGCCAGGAGTTCCTGCTACCACAGCTGCATCCTTCGAGCATCTGGGAGCAGACGGGCAGGGCTGAGACGATGGCTGACATCATCATGTCGTTCGAAGATAACAAAGGCGCACAGATCATCCTGGGCCCGACCCATGAGGAGATCTTTGCTACCGCCGCAACAGAGTTGATCTCCTATAAGCAGCTCCCACAGCTCTGGTATCACATCCAGACAAAGTTTCGAGACGAAGCACGACCGAAGTCAGGTCTCCTCCGCGTGCGCGAGTTCACCATGAAGGACTCCTACACGTTCGACGTGGACTTCGCTGGCCTCGATCATCAGTTCGACCTGCACTACGACGCATATATGAGGATCTTCGAGAGGCTCGGTTTGGAGGCGGTTGCGGTGAATGCATCCTCAGGGGCGATGGGGGGGAAGGAGTCCGTCGAGTTCATGGTTCGCAGCGATGTGGGGGAGGACGAGGTTGCGGCGTGCACTTCGTGTGACTATGCGGCCAACCTTGAGACGGCGATGTCGAACCTCGATGGCATCGACGATCAGAGCTACCCCGACGAGCTCGAGCGGTTCCCTACCCCTGGTGTCAGAACGATCGCAGATCTCGCCGACTTCGAAGGAGGAGCGGTAGCCGAGCGGCAGCTCAAGACGCTCGTATACATGCTGGACGGCGAGTTGACGCTCGTGCTTCTCCGAGGCGACCACGCGCTCCAGGACCAGAAGCTAGCCGACGCGACGCACTCCATCGAGCTTCGCCCAGCACAGCCTGACGAGATCAGAAGCTTGCTTGGTGCGGACGCAGGGAGTTTGGGCGCAGTCGGGGTAGAAGGGGTCAGAGTGCTTGCAGATGTGGCGTTGGAGGGCAGGCGCGCCATGACCACGGGTGCCAATGAGAACGACTTCCACGTGCGCGGTGTCGACGTGGAGAGAGATATCTCGGTGAGCGAGTGGCTCGATCTTCGCACGGTTGAAGTAGGGGAGGCGTGCCCTAGCTGCGGTGAACCTCTGGAGGTCTATCCCGCTATCGAGGTCGGGCACATCTTCAAACTTGGGACGTTCTATGCCGAGAAGCTCGGCCTCTCGGTGCTCGATGAGAACGGCAAGGCAGCGCCGATTGTCATGGGATCGTATGGAATCGGGATCGAGAGAAACATGGCGGCCTCCATTGAAGCAAATCACGACGACCGCGGCATTGTATGGCCGATCGAGATTGCTCCGTACCACGTCGTGATCACCGTATTGAGGCCTGACGATGAGCATTCCCGCACGGTGAGCACCACTTTGTACGACGATCTGGTTGCGAGAGGTGTAGATGTTCTGTTGGACGACCGCAAGGAGCGCCCTGGCGTAAAGTTCACAGACGCCGAACTGATCGGTATCCCACTGCGCATCACCGTTGGCCCGCGAGGCCTCGATGCTGGCGTACTCGAATTCACCGAACGCCG
>CAYYGI010000082.1:0-5969 GCA_964471085.1 uncultured Acidimicrobiaceae bacterium | reverse complement strand
GAGGCTGTCGAGGTAGTTGTCGAGGAGGCTGTCGAGGTAGTTGCAGAGAGTGCAGAGAGTTCCGACGATACGCTTGTGCCCGAGGCAGAGCCTGTCGCAGATGAGCCCGCTGAAACGCCGCCTGCTGAGGAAGTGGCTGAACCCCTCCCCGTTCCAAGAGGGGAGCGCCCCGCGATCAGTGCACCGAGACAGATCGCCGATATCGCCGATGACCTCTCGGCTCAGGACTTCGCTGCAGCGATCGAACAGACTGTCTTCGAGTTCAAGGAGGGTGACATCGTTGCCGGGAGAGTGGTTCGGGTCGACCCGGATGAGGTGCTCGTCGACATCGGTTATAAGTCTGATGGCATGATCCCACCCCACGAGCTCTCTGTCCGCAACACTGTGGACCCGACTCAGGTCGTAAAAGTCGGGGACGAGATCGAGGCGTTGGTACTCCAGATGGAGGATGATGAGGGTCGTCTCGTCCTCTCCAAGAAGCGGGCACAGTACGAGCGAGCATGGGGACGCATCGAGCGCATCATGCAGGGTGGCGGCACTGTCGAGGGTCACGTCATTGAGGTCGTCAAAGGCGGCCTGATTGTCGATATCGGCCTCAGAGGATTCCTCCCTGCATCACTCGTCGATCTCCGCAGGGTGAGAGACCTCCAACCCTTCATCGGTGAGACCATCGAGGCAAAGGTCATTGAACTCGACAGAAACCGCAACAATGTCGTGTTGTCACGGCGTGCCTACCTCGAAGAGGAGCAGGCCGAGCAGCGCAACGCATTCCTCACAGACCTTAAAGAAGGGGACGTCAAGCCCGGTGTCGTGTCATCGGTCGTCAACTTCGGGGCATTCGTTGATCTCGGTGGCATGGATGGACTTGTCCACGTCTCCGAGCTCTCATGGCGCCACGTCAATCACCCAGGCGAGATCGTCACGGTCGGTGACAAGGTCAAGGTCAAGGTTCTTGAGGTCGATCGTGTGCGCGAGCGCATCTCCCTCTCGATTCGCCAGACCGCGGAAGATCCATGGGAGGCCTTTGCTCGAGCGGCTGATGTTGGCTCTATCGTCGATGGAAGAGTCACGAAGACCGTTCCGTTCGGATCCTTCGTCTCTGTTGGCGAAGGGGTCGAGGGTCTCGTCCATGTATCCGAGATTGCTATGCATCACGTTGAGAGCCCTGAGTTGGAGCTCTCGCTTGGACAAGAAGTAAAGGTAAAGGTCACCGAGATCGATGCCGACAGACGACGAGTAAGCCTGTCAATAAAGCAGGCACTTCCAGAATGGGAGGAGCGCTCGTCGTGGAGCGAAAAGAAACCGAGTCGGCCTCGTCGCAGGGAGTTCCAGCGTGAGGATGACGTACCAGATGCCCCTGGCTTTGCAGCGGACTCCTCTCTTGAGGCGATCCTGCAAGAGCTCAAGGAGCGCGGAATCGGAAGATCGTAGACCTCAGGTACCTCGCCCAGCGTCAGTACTTGACCTCACATGGGGTAGTGTGCCATGCTTTGATAGTCGCACGCTGTCTATGACCGCAGATACACACATTGTGCCGTCGTGTTTCACGTCGGGGAGGTTTAACTGATATGGGTCGGAGAACTCTTGTTCTGGTAATTGCTGTGGCACTCGCCGTGGTTTCTGGGTATGCCGTGTGGCAGTATCTCACCTCGGTGGAAGCCGAGATTAAAGCTGACATTCAAGAGGTTGAGGTCTTTCGCGCTGTCGAGCTGATTGCACCGGGTACGCTCGGGGAGGAAGCTCGGGGTTTAATTGAGACGTCGACTGCGCTGCGCGATCAGGTCGTGTTCGATGGATCGACGATCCTGTGCACCGGCGCTGTTGGAGCGAACGCTGACGGTGACCCGAACATCTTTGGATGTGTTGATAACCCGAACGACTTGAACCTTGTTCTTGAGGGGAACATCGCTGCTGGTCCAATTGCTCAAGGCCAGTTGATAACCCTCTCTTCCTTCGCGGATGTTCGTGACCTGCAACAGCGGCTCTCCGACGCGATTGCGCCTGGAAAGGTCGCTATCGCGATCTCGGTGGATACGACGTCGGCGAGTGGAGGCTTTATCCGGCCGGGTGATCGGGTCAATATCCTCGCTTCTGCGTCGCTGAGTCCACTGATGTTCCTTGAGATACTCTCGAACGAAGCGCTGCGGGATCTTCTGGTTGAAGATATGGAGCTCCCCGAAGAGGAAGTCGTTGGAGGCGATGGTGAGCTAGCCATGCCGGGGAACCTTGCTGCAGCGGTCCCGACATCCTTCGATGTGACCCAGACGATCCTCCAGGACGTTGAAGTGCTTGCGGTGGGTGCAGACACTCGCCCAGCACCACTTGAGACGGGCCTTGAGCCACTTGCAGGGGTCATCGTCTTTGAGGTCACGCCGCGAGAAGCGGAGCTGATCGAGTACTCAAGGCAGTACGCCATGATTTCGCTCTCGCTCCTGCCAACAGGAGAGTACGTGCCATACGATAGCGTCCCGATCGTCGTCGACGACATATTCGGGTTGCTGGACCGCATTGAAGCGGAGCTGGGATTGGTGGATGGTGGCGCCGATAACTAACTCCATTGCGACACGCTCAATCCTGATTGTCGACACCGACACAGAAGCACTGGTCGGCGTGGCCTCACTCCTGGCTGACCACAAGGTCTACCAAGTTCGGAATGTGTCTGACGCCCAGCGCAAGCTCGTGGAAGAAGACATTGAGCTCGCGATCTTAGGCCCGGGATTCGCGCACGAGACCGGTGTGAGTGAAGCAGCACTGCTCTTTGATGTGCAACCGCATCTCCCGGTCGTGCTGGTAGCAGACAGTCTTACCACCGATGTGTTGCGCGCGTCGATCAGAGTTGGATTTAAGGACGTCCTTGACGCTCCTCTCAACCGGGCGAAGGTCGATTCGATGCTTCGACACATAGAGAAGGTCGAATCCATTGTGCGCGGAGATTCTCCAGCAAAGGTGCAGATCGGCAAAGTTGTGACGATCATGTCGCCGAAGGGTGGGGCAGGCAAGACGGTAACGACCGTCAACGTCGGGTTAGCCCTTGCCATGATGACCGAACGGCCCGAGCGGGTTGTCATCATGGACGCAGACTTGCAGTTCGGCGATGTATGCATCTCGCTACGGGTGGAGCCCCAGCACACGATTGTTGACGCCGCGCTCGATATCGAGAAGCTCGACGAACCTCTCCTTGAGTCACTGCTCGCAACCCACACCTCTGGCATGCGTGTTCTCTCGTCGCCACTTGAGCCCTCACTGGCGGACGAGGTGTCAACACAGGTTGTTGTGCGTACCATCGGCATGTTGAAGCGGATGTTTGATTACGTGATCATTGATACTGCACCCTTCCTTGATGAACCGGTGCTCTCCATCCTTGAACGCTCGGACGTGGTTCTCTTGGTTGTTGATATGGATCTTCCCGCTGTCAAGAACGCGAAGCTCGCCCTGGACACTCTCAAACTCATCAAGTTCCCGTTCGAGAAGATCAAACTGGTCTTGAATCGTGTGAACTCGAAAGCAAGGCTCGACATTGGTGAACTTGAGCGTTCGCTCGGACTTGAGGTTCAGGCAGCGATCTCGTCAGATAAGTTGGTTCCGAGAGCCGTGAATGAGGGCGAACCGGTTGTGTCTCTCTTCCCCCGATCTCGCGTAGCAAAGGATATGCGCGCGGTAGCGGGCCTTGTGCTGGATAGCGGAGTAGTAGAGGACGAGACCGAAGACAAACGCGGGTGGTTCAGATCGTGAACCTACACAGTTCAGCACGTGGTAATCCGGTGGAAGGGGCGAGGATATGAGCCTTGCAGATAGGGTAAGAGCAGCGAGAAGCACGGAAACGTCGACTGATGGTCAGCGAGAGGAGATCAGAGATGATCTCCGAAGGAAGCTGCATTACAAGGTCGTTGAGGGGCTCGGGCCAACTCTCTACGACGCGCAGATGTCCGACGCTGAACTGAAACTTCGAGTAATGGAGATGCTTGAATGGGCGCTCGAGCAGGAGCACTCCGTCCCTCTTGCACGAACAGACCGGTTAGAGCTGCTCCAAGAGATCGCTGATGATGTCCTTGGTTACGGCCCGATAGATCCTTTCCTTGCGGACCCAGAAATCACCGAGATCATGGTCAATGGACCTCACGCCGTGTGGGTGGAGCGCTCGGGGCGCATAACGAAGACCGATGCTCGATTCGTTGATGTGAATCACCTTGAGCGAATTATCGAAAAAATTGTTGGACAGGTCGGCCGGCGAATCGACGAGGCGACCCCGATGGTTGATGCTCGACTCCCCGACGGTTCGCGCGTGAACGCGATCATTCACCCTCTCGCAATCGGCGGCCCTTACGTGACGATTCGTAAGTTCGCTGTTGACCCGTTCACCGTGGAGGACCTTGTCGCAAATGGCTCTATGAGCGAGCAGGTCGCTGGCCTTCTCAAACGCACCGTTGAGGGGCGGCTGAACATTATTGTCTCGGGTGGCACGGGCTCGGGGAAGACGACGCTCCTCAATGTCTTGTCGAACTTCATCCCCGCTAATGAGCGGATCATCACAGTTGAGGATGCCGCTGAGGTGCAGCTCAACCAGACACACGTGCTCACTCTCGAAACACGGCCAAAGAACCTTGAGGGGACGGGTGAGGTGACGATACGTGACCTTGTGAGAAACTCACTTCGTATGCGCCCCGACAGAATCATCGTCGGTGAGGTTCGTGGCGGAGAGACGCTTGACATGCTCCAAGCAATGAACACAGGACATGATGGCTCTCTGACGACCGTCCACTCGAACTCGCCGCGCGACACGCTTGCACGAATCGAGACGATGGTGCTCATGGCGGGTATGGATCTGCCTATACGGGCTATCCGGGAGCAGGTTGCTTCGGCGCTGGATCTCATTGTTCACATTCATCGTCTGCGCGATGGAACACGCCGGATCACTCACGTCACTGAGGTGGTGGGGATGGAGGGCGATATCGTCACTCTTCAGGACCTCATGCTCTTCGATTACGGCATGGGTGTTGACCCGTACGGAAAGTACCTCGGGCATCTGAAGGCGACAGGCCTTCGGCCTGCGTTCTCAGAACAGCTTGAGAACTACGGGATCCAACTCCCCGCCGAGTTGTTCCATCCAGAAGCGTTTGCACGCCGATGAGACGCATGACCTCTCTCGCGGTGCTGGTCGGCGTGTTGTTCATGGCATCCCCGGCTCTTGCACAATCCACTGACGTAGCCGGTTTTGGTGCGGGGAGGCCGCTGGTCTTGCTTGCAGCGGTAGCGTCGGGGATGGCGATGTTCCTGCTCATCGTTATTCTCTTTGGTAAGGGCCGAACGACTTCGACGAGCGTCGAGCGCAGGATGGCGGCGTACAGCAAGGACTCAAAACCTTCAACCGGAGTCTTCTCGCGCTTCACGTTCCTGCGAAAGGCCGCTCGTTCGGCCGAGACCGCTGCAGAGAAGCGGAACATCACGACTATGATCGAGTCTGCTCTTGACCAGGCGAATGTCCCGATGAGGGCGGGGGAGGCGATCATTGCAGCGCTACTGAGTGCAGCTCTTGCATTCGTGTTTGTGACGGCGCTCACTCAGTCGGCGATATGGGGCTTCGTCGTTGCAGCGGTCCTCCTTATCGGTCTCCTCCTCTTCGTGAACAACGTCGCTGCCCGCCAGCGCAAGCGCTTCGAGACGCAGCTCCCCGATACGCTCAATCTGCTCGCTACGTCGCTTCGTGCCGGATACTCGCTCCTTCAAGCAATCGAAGCCGTAGGAGGAGAAGCAGGGGAACCAACTCGCCGAGAGTTCGGACGAGCAATAGCTGAGATCCGGTTGGGGCGACCGATCAGTGACGCCTTGAATGATATTGCGGAGCGTATGGAGTCGGTGGACTTTGAGTGGACAGTGCTTGCTATCGAGATTCAGCGAGAAGTTGGTGGGAACCTCTCTGAAGTGCTCCAGACCACTGCTGAGATGATGGTTGAGCGCAACCGCATGCGTAG
>CAYYGI010000081.1:0-6002 GCA_964471085.1 uncultured Acidimicrobiaceae bacterium | reverse complement strand
GCTGCCCTGCGTAGCTACTAAGGAAGGCCTTGCTTGCTTAGTGAGGGCAACCTATTAACACTGCAAAGATAGTATATACGGCGCAGTAAAGGAGAAGAAAGAAGTATATTCCGAAATCCGAAATTCGCGAATTACTCTCCAGCGAGGCTGAGTAGCTCAGAGACAATCATCGTCTCCGTAATGAGTGCATGCGCCTCGATAGCGAACTGTGGCCAAGGGGCGTCTGTGCCAGCAAGGCGTCTCGGCGGGACAACTAAGTCGTACCCGCATCTCTCTGCAATCTCTGCGACAACTTCCGCACCAATACCTCCTGAGCGCTGTGGCTCTTGGACGAAGAGCATCCTCCCCGTCTCGCGCACAGATCGAGACACCATCTCTACATCCCACGGATACACGGTCCGCAGATCAATAACTTCAACATCAACACCCCGAGAAGCGACCTCTTCTGCTGCATTGAGCGATACGGGCACCATGCCACCGTAGGTAACGAGCGTTATATCGGTTCCTTCGCGCCGCACCCTTCCCCGCCCCAACGGCAACTCGTAGGGAGCGTCCGGGACCATCTCCCTGCCTGCTCGGTACAGCACCTTCGGTTCAAGAAAGATCACAGGATCGTTTGACCGAATCGCAGCAGCGAGCAGCCCTTTGGCATCTACAGGGGAGGAGGGTACGACCACGACGATGCCAGGAACATGAGCGAAATACGCCTCAGGACTGTCACAGTGGTGCTCATGGGCCCCGATTCCTGCACCGTTCGGCATACGAACAACAATGGGGAGAGACGTATTCCCCCTCGTACGGAAACGCATACGACCAAGGTGGCTTGCGATCTGGTCAAATGCGGGATAGGAGAACCCCTCGAACTGGATCTCCGCGATAGGCCTGGCACCCGCCACTGCCATACCGATCGCGGTGCCGACGATACCGGACTCATTGATCGGCGTATCGATGATCCGCGCGGAGCCAAACTTCTCGAGGAGGCCTACCGAGATGCGGAACACACCCCCTGCAACGGCGACATCCTGACCAAGAAGCACCGTTGTTGGGTCCGCTGCCATCTCCTGGTGAAGGGCAGCGTTAATCGCATCAGCCATTGTCATCTCTGTTGCGGGACCGCTCGGCGTTTCATCTTCACCTATCACCCAGCGCTGTGACGGCGGGATCTCTGAGCGCACCTCCCCCGCTCTCTCCTCGATGCGGTGGAGCTGCTCGATCATGGAAGCGGGCACCTTCTCGAACACGTTCGCTACGATGTCGGCTCGCGGCGGCAACTCAAGACTGCATACAGCATCGAGCGCCCGGTCGAATTCCTTCGTTGCCTCCTCGGCGAGCTCTCTCTCATCACCATCCTGCCACCACCCCTGACCGGTGACGAATGCTCGCATTCGATCAATTGGATCGTACGGCCTCCACATCTCCTCTTCTTCTCTCGTGCGGTACAGCGCAGGGTCATCGGCTGTGGCGTGCGGGCCGAAGCGGTAACAGATAGCCTCAATGAGCGTCGGGCCCTCCCCAGCAGCGCCTCGCTCGATGGCTCGCTTCGTCGCGTCGTACACCGCGAGCGCATCGAAACCATTCACCTTCTCCCCAGCCATGCCGTATCCAAGGGCCTTGTCTGCAAGCCACCTCGCAGCAGTCTGCTTCTCGTAGGGCACGGAGATAGCGTAGAAGTTGTTCGAGACGACAAAAACCGTCGGTGTCTTCCAGACCCCCGCGAAGTTCAGGCCGGAGTGGAAGTCGTTCTCAGACGTGCCGCCGTCACCAATGTACGCCACGGTGGCAACGTCCTGGCCAATGAGACGTTTCGCGTACGCATGTCCGACAGCGTGAGGCAGGTGACTGCCGATCGGGACGGTGATCGCCATCTGTCGTATCTGAGATGGGTCCCACGTGGTATTCGGAAGACCGCGCCAGTACGCCAAGATCGTCTCATACGGAACATCCATTGCGATCTGAACACCGTGTTCACGATAGCCGGGGTACACAAAGTCCTGGCTGCGGAGCGCGTGGGCACTCCCGACCTGGATCGCTTCGTGTCCTTCAGCAATAGCGAACGTCCCGAGTCGGCCCTGTCGCTGGGCTGAGGTTGCACGCTGATCAAAGACTCGCGCTCTCACCATATCGCGGTAAATGTCGAGTGCCAACTCTCGAGTCACCCATGGCAGATCCGCAACGAGCTTCCCTTCGCGGTCAACGACTTCGTAGAGGGCATCCCACTCAATGTCTTCTGGGTACGGCATCAGAACCTCTCCCACTCGTCGAGCGCTTCCACAAAATGCTTGTTCTCCGGCTCAGTTCCGACCGTGACGCGCACACCCTCTCCGAGTACCCGAACGATCACTCCTCGGCGCAACAAAGCATCGTACATCTCTGGTGCACCACCCTCGGGCTCAAAGTAGACAAAGTTCGCCTCAGAGGGCACGACGCTGAACCCACGGGCAGCAAGCTCTCGTGTCAGGAACGCACGCCCCATAGCATTGGTAGTAACTCGGTTCGTGACCAGGCGCTGATGCTTGAGCGCCTCGAGCGCAGCGGTCTGGGCAAGAGTAGTAACAGAGAATGGTGCCTGGGTGACGCGAAGATTGTCGATAAGATCAGGGTGCCCAATCCCATAGCCAACTCGCAGACCCGCAAGACCGTAGACCTTGGAGAAGGTCCGTGCCACCAAGACGTTCGGAGAAGTGCATGCAACTTCGATCATTGACTCGAAGCGAGTATCCGTGACGTACTCTGCATATGCCTCATCGACGATCACTGTCACTTCCTCGTCAAGGGCACCGAGGAAGGACCGGATCTCCTCTCCCGAACGGATGCCCCCGGTGGGATTGTTCGGATTACAGAGATATACGACGGTTGTGTCGTCGCGGAGAGCTTCGAGCATGGCATCGAGGTCGTGATCGAAGCTGTCATTGAGCGGGACGGAGATCGGCTCGGCGTGTGCAATGAGAGTTGCGATGACGTACATGACAAAGCTGGGATGCGCAAAGACGGCGCTCGTGGCTGGTCCTCCCAGAGAGAGCGCCGCGCATCGAAGAATCTCGGACGACCCTGCTCCAACCCAGACCGATGCGGGGTCGATCCGGTGATGGGCAGCAATCGCTTCCGTGAGGGCGTACTGGCTGGTGTCCGGGTAACGATTGACTAAAGGGGCTGCGGCTGCAATCGCTTCGAGGACCTCGGGGAAGGGCTCAGTGGGGCACTCGTTGGATGCGAGCTTCTCGACAGATGTGATCCCGAGCTCGCGGGCAACCTCCTCGATCGGGCGTCCGGGAACGTATCGGGGGATAGATTCGAGGGCTGATCGATATCTTGGCACAGAAACGGGCCTCCAGTGGTGCTCGGTGAGTGTCTACCCACACGATACTCGACGGCGTGGACACAAGCCGTTCTCTGGGCCCCCAACGGCCTATTCGAGGTCTCATACCCTGGGTACGCGATCTCACTGTGGGGGGGGTTAGGCGACGATGGACTCGTTGTCGGGTTGTTGTATGACGAACGCGATTACGAGTGTGGCCCGTGACGGCCAGATCCGGAGCTTCTCTGCAACAGTCGTGTTCGCGTACGTCCTGAACTCGAGCCACGACATCGCCGTCTTGCCCGTGATAGCCAAGTCGAGTTGGGGGCGCGGCATAAGCGTCACTCCGACGAGGTCGAACCCCTCCATCTCGATGACCGCGAGATCAAGTTCCTCACACTTCGCGATGAACTCCTCGGCAACCTCCTTGCGGAAGAAACCCTCGCCATCCTCGTTGCGGTACACGGCCTGATCGTCGAACTCTCCAAGAAGCGCAGCCGTTGCCGGATGAAGATCGTCACTCTCCTCGACCGCTTCAGCAACTGCCTCTCTTAGATCCGTCAAGTCCTCGTCAAAAGCGTGTGGGTCGACGATCTTTAGCGCTGTGTCGAGAAGTTGCTGGAACTCAGCCACGTCAAGGTCGTGCGGGTCACCGGCCCCATCGGGATAGACCTGAGCAATGGTGGACTCACCATCCCAGAACACCATTCCGATGAAGTCGTCGTCCCGCCACAGCTCAACGATCGGCCCTTCGAAGTCATCACGCTCGGTCTCGATAATACGGATAGGTACCATGAGACTACGGTAGGACTAAGTGGGACACAACACTCGGCGAGCTACTCGTCGCGAATTTCAACTTCAACAGTCATCGAGTCGGCTTCTTCAAAGTCAAGGGTGAGATCCAGGGTCGTGCCCTCAGTGAACTCGATCTGCTTGTTGAGACACATAACGTGCAAGCCACCGACTTCGAGGCTGACTTCCTCGCCTGCAGGAATGTCAATCCCTTCGGGGAGATGAATCATCTTCATAACGTCGTCGGTCATCACCACATCATGAAGCTCAATCACTTCACACGCATCCGAGCTGCCAGCAACGAGAGTATCGTCGGTCTCGCCACCGGTGATGGTCATGTAGAACGCACCATGGGCCGCGACCTTCGGAGACGTGCGCCCCCATTCGTCCTCAACAGTGATCTCGGCTGCTCCTTGAGCACAAGCTGTCAGTACCAACGCTGCGCCAAGCACTATCGCGATAAACTTCACTCGCCTCATTCTTCTCCCTCTCGTTCGTCTCTCGTTCAAATGGAAACGGTTAGCCAATGAGTTTGGCCAAGTCCGAAGCAACCTGCTTGTCAGTCAAGTTGAACGACAGAACTAACTTCCAATCACCGTTCTTATCTATCACAATCACCGACGCTGTGTGGTTCACAAGGTAGCCTACGGCCGAAGTCGTCTCCACAGCCTCGAAATACACTCCGTACACAGTAGCTACTCGGTCGATGTCTTCGAGAGACCCTCTGAGACCGATGAAGCTTTCATCAAAGTGTGTGACGTACCGGTCAAGCACTGCGCGCGTATCGCGATCCGGATCGACTGTGATCATCACCACTTGAATCTGGTCGCCGTCCTCTCCGAGCATGTCCTGGGCGCGAGCGAGGCGCGCGAGCGACGTAGGGCAGATATCAGGGCAGTATGTGTAGCCGAAGAAGAGAGCTACAACCTGGCCCTCGAAATCAGTGAGAGAGACCATGTCACCACCCGGGCCCTCCAGTTCGATTGCAGGCGCAGCCATACCCCCTGGCATGACGTGACCGTAGAAGGTCTCCGGCATCATGCTCGGTATCACGAACTGCCACACCACGCCGAGCATGGCAAGAGCACTCACCACGGCTCCCAGAACAATTTTCCACTTCGTCATGTCATTCCCTTACTCTCGATGTTGATATCACGGATAACAGAGGAACAAGTGAGCAGCCTCAAATGCGAACATGCCAGCGCCGTGAGAGTGCCGCATCTCACCACCAAGCAGACCAAGGTGGCGCATAAGTTTGTCAGCGTCTGAGACTAGTGTCGGAAATCTGTATTCACCGCGAACTATGCCTCGTTTGTCGACGATGACAAACTTCGGGTCGAAAGTGAAGGAGCCATCGTCCTCCTGCTCGTGCCAGAACTCGAACCCTGACCGCAGTACGGTCCTGACATGGCGAGGTTCTCCAGTGACGAGCCGCCACTCCACCCCATCGGCACCAACGCGTTCAGCCTCGGAACGCAACACCTCGAAGTCATCATTCTCGGGATCGATTGTTATGGTGACGAGGCGGAGCTCCACATCCTCCCCGAAATCTAACTCACCCATCCTGGACCGCACCTCGCGCATAGTTGCTTCTGTGGCAAGGCATGCATCTCCGCAGGCCGCGTAACCGAACGTATATACGGCAATGTGGCCCCGGGCGTCCTCGGAGGAGAACCTCTCTTCATTCTGATCGTGGAACGCGAATCCGGGAGCGTTGTGGTACCTCGGCAACACCTGGATCGGCTCGAATATGGCGAACGCCATAGTGCTCATCACAAGGAGACCCCCCGGAATGGCGATCCAGAGCCAAGCCTTGGATTTACCCAACGGACACTCCTCTTGCCGGAATCCTCATACCAGCGCTACAGTAGTGAACGCAGCAAGATATCACTCGCCCTCACGAGGAGGCACTCCC
>CAYYGI010000080.1:3065-6024 GCA_964471085.1 uncultured Acidimicrobiaceae bacterium | reverse complement strand
ACGGCACCCGACGCCGGTCCAAGAGTGGCGACCTGCACCGTGGGGAGAACACGGAGTCTCCCACCGTACACCGAGTCGACGAGGACTCTTCTCGCTGGCCCCACAATTGACTCCCCCACCGATCCGAGGCCGCCCCCAACAACGATGATCTCGGGGTCGAATATCGCGATGAGCCCAGCCAATCCCTGACCGAAAGACCTACCAACTTCTGTGACGAGTGAGCGAGCAATCTCGTCCCCACCATCTGCGGCAGCCACTATCAACTCTCCTGTAATCCGAGCAGAGCCAAAGATCCCCGCGATTGAACTCTCTGGATTCCCCTGCACAACCTCTCGAGCAAGCCGAACAAGTGCAGGCCCGGACGCAAGCGTCTCCCAACAACCCCGCTTCCCACAATCGCAGAGGTAGCCGTCCCGCTCGACACGAACGTGCCCCCACTCACCAGCGAACGACCCACCACGGTACAGAGCTCCATCAATGATGACAGCACCACCGATCCCGGTTCCGAGCGAGACGAACAACGCATTGCGATGTCCTTGAGCGGCGCCGAGACGCATCTCCGCCACAGCGCCCACGTTTGCGTCATTGTCCACATATACGGGGAGATCGAAGTGGGCAGACACCTTCCTGCGAATAGGGAGATTCAAGCCGGGAACGTGAGGGCCCCACACGAAAGTGCCAGCCTCGTGATTGACAAGACCAGCTATGCCGACACCAATGGCTGTCACATCATCTGCAATCACTGACGAGATGGAGTGGAGTATGGCTTCAATCGTTTCAAGCGATCGGTCGAGCTCAACGCGAGCACTCTCCACGATATCGTCACCGTTCATCCGCACGGCGAGAGACTTGGTGCCACCGATATCAACCCCGACGACGCTCATTCGATCTCGATCTTCTGGGGTCTCTCCGATCCATCTTGGGAGTCGTCAGATGACGGTCGAACAGTGTCAGCTACGCTCAAAGCAAATACGCTGATCCCCGAGACGATCTCCACCGCAGCCTTCCCAAAGTGGAGAAGCGCAGATCTTGCACCCGAGACCAGTATGTCAGCCGATCGGTTCTCCATCATGGCACTTCCAGAGTGAAAACGATTCGCAGTTCGCCTCCATCGATCTTAGCTCCCCGGATACTACGACGGCGAAGCGAGTCCGGGAGCACGATCGAGCGGCGATACGATCCGATAGTCACAAACACCTCACCACCGTGGCGCATAAGGTCCACGTCGCCACGTTCAGTGAACGGAACACTGAGAACAAGAGCTACATCGTCACTGTCGTCTTCGTTCTCGATGCGCATAGCTTGGGCATCAGACAACCTCTCAGTCGGGTCAATGTCGCCGTAGAGCTCATCGGCAACAGTGCGGAGCCGTTCAACGCCGATCATCTCCTCGTCAAATAACCGAAGTCTCCTGACATCCGTCCCCTCGAAGCCCTCATCAATATCACTGAGATGTTTCGCCTGTATCTCACGCCAACGGTCGAAGTAGGGGTCTGAAACATCGTCCGGCAGTACGCGATTCACGATTGCAGAATCGACGGAGTAACCAAAAAGTCCGAGATATGTGTACGTCCGCCTTGCTTCGGCGATCACCATCTTCTCTGGATTCATCACGAGCCTCGCTGAGGTCACTTCGCTATCAGAGAGAAGCTCGCGAATACCGTCGAGCCTCTCATAGAAGCGCGCCACAGCATCGAAAACCGCTTCGTTGGCGATCGGCATCGCAGAGACCTTCGAGATAACAGGCCGCACGACCTTCGCGACTTTCCGACCAATAGGAAACATCTTGTCCATGTACCACGACATGACCTCGGGGAGGCTGAGAAGCCGCAACGTCTCTGCGGTTGGCGCACAGTCAACAACTATCACATCGTAGACACCTGAGCGTGCGTGCTCGCGTACTGAGGCCAGCGAGAAAATCTCATCCATACCGGGGAAGACTGTGAGCTCTTCAGCCTCAATACCTTTGAGGCCGGACCAATCAAAGAGTTCGGTGAGGTGATCCCTCACTTCTCCCCACGACTCTTCAAGGCGGAGCTGACTGTCGATCTGTTGTGCATCGAGGTTCGGCACCACAGGAGTTGGGGAGTCACCAAGCTCGACATCAAAAGCGTCCGCAAGCGAGTGTGCAGGGTCGGTTGACATCACAAGAGTTGAGTGACCAAGATCTGCAGACTTGATCGCTGTCGCGGCAGAGACTGTTGTCTTCCCCACACCTCCCTTGCCGGTGATAAGTATGATGCGCATCAGGCGCTCTCTTCGGCCCTCTGCTTCAACCCGCGAAGTGCAGCCCCGACGATGTGATTCTCAGCTTGCCGTCTCAAGAACCCAGGAACACTGAACGCCGGATCAACCTTTAGCGCGTACACAACCTCGCAGTGGCCCTCCCCAAGCGCGTTGAACTCATAGCGCCCCTCGAGCGACTTGAGGTCGTCATTCGGAATTGCTGACCATGCAAACCCGTTGTCGTATCCGTAGTCATACTCGAGCGTGTAGGAGATCACCTTGATCATTGCTTCCACAACAAAATCTGCTGATACCGGGCGTCCGCTCTCATCCTCGCTGGTGACAACTACAGACTTCACTCCACCAGCCCACTGCGTATACGCTTCTAAGTCAAGCGCCACCTCGTAGACGTGCTGCGGCTCGGCTGATACCTCAACGCGTTGGACGGTCCCCTCGATCATGGGCGCTCCTTCTATTCGATGCTCTCAGAATAGCGTTCAAGGGGACGTCCTAATCCTTGTGAGAGAGAGCTCGTAGCGGTACGGAGCATCCCGGTCGGGATAGACCTTTGAGAATCGAGCGAGTCCGCGTGCGATCTCCTCATCGTCGATGACCTGAAGGGTGCTCACGAAACGCGCGCGCACAGCATCCATCCACTCCCCCGCCGTGCGATCGATCGATTCCCTCCAACACGACACATCCACCCGACGCCCACCGGCAGCAAGCCGGTCAC
>CAYYGI010000080.1:0-2965 GCA_964471085.1 uncultured Acidimicrobiaceae bacterium | reverse complement strand
GATTCCCTCCAACACGACACATCCACCCGACGCCCACCGGCAGCAAGCCGGTCACTCATCTCTTGAGGGTCTGGGAAACGCAGAGAATCAATATCAATGACGCTCGGAAACCAACGACCAAGTGAGGAGGACGCTATCTCTCCCGGGTCAATCGTCCAGATTTCAATGCGCCCTTTCAGCTTCGTTACCCGCGCTGCTTCGTCGAGGGCCGTGCGCCACTCGCCGTAGTGGATCGAGAGATGAAAATATGCAAGTTCAGCTGTGCGGTCCCGCAGGGGGAGATGCTGGGAGCACGCCCGAATTGTCTGCACCTTCGGGTGACTTCTCGCCTTCGCCAACATTGCTCGGGAGGGGTCAATCACAATCGGATGCTGACCCTTCGCATTCCACACAGCAGCGTGCTCCCCAACACCTCCACCAATGTCGAGCAGCCACCCGCTGCGACTCTCTGCTGCAGCAGCAGCTCTCTTCCTGGCAGAGAAAGAGAGGGGCCGGAGGCGGTACGCGTCTGCGAGACAATCAAGATTGATATCAACCATGACGCACTGGTCGGCCAGTCGCTCGGAAGTAGCCGACATTGATGCATCTTGTTGCTCCGACCCTCCACGTTGTTGCTTGGGGCTGGTGGATGTCACCGAAGTAGTGCAACGCAGGTTGGTGTTCGTGGATGTAGTCGAGGATCTCCTGTGACCCTTTCTTCGTGCGACCGACCACGTCGGTTGCCAAGGGAGCCAGATCCGGGGGAACGTGGGTGCAGAGCACGTCGACCGGTCCGAGGCAATCAAGTTTCGCCCTCATATCGGAGGGAGAGACCTCACCCGGTGTACCGATACGGGGGATGCCCCCGCCAGCAAAGCCGAAGACCTGGCCACAGATTTCAACGGCCTCGCCGTCAACAAAATGAGCACTTGCTGGAAGGGAGTCTTTGAGCATCTCAGGCCGGTCGACATTGCCGTACGTCACATACGCTCTCGTGCCCGCGAGGGCACCACACACCTGACGGTATTCTTCTGCCATAAGAGCAAGCACCCGGTGTTTGACTTCGTCTTCTCGTCCCTTCGTAGCATCGTTCCACACCTTCTTTGCTCGCTCACTCTCCCCTCTTGCTCGAAGCGTGGAGGTCTCAGCCACAACATCGAGCCCGACAACGTCAGCAACGATTCCCTCACTGGTTCGGTAATCGGTGAAATTGATGAGATCGCCGAGCACGAGGAGTATCTCAGTAGAGGCTGCAACAGCGCCGAGAGCGCTGTGTGCGCCGTGAACGTCCGAGACGATGAGCACAATTCAGTCGCTCGGCTCTGGCCCCAGCCAGATCGATACCGCTATGAGGCCAACCGCTCCAGCAACCCCTGCCGTAATTGCAAGAACGTGAGGCCACCCTCCGTAGAGAGAAGAGATTCCAGCCATACCGAATCCGATAGGAGCTGCAAGAACAAAACGACCGAACCTCCCAAAGCGCCGTTCCGGGTCAACGCCCTCCCAACCCTCAACGGTGGCTGCTACGGCTGTCGCCGCAATCCAGGCAAGCATGAGGAGAAATCCGAGAAGAAGTGGGATACCAAAGAGGCCAGTCATCTGGCATCCTCCTTCGCTGCGCTTGATTGGTTTACTTTCACGCCCTCAGCGTAGACCCCGCCCTGCCTTGACGCGGTAACTGCTGCTGCCAACTCCGCTCGCACGTCGTGGTCTGGCTCGTTCTCTAGAGCAGTGACGCACAGCATCTCGGCACGAGTTCCCGCAATCCTTCCAATGGCCCACCCGGCATGGAGGCGCAGGAGAGGGTCGGAGTGAGCAAGATACTCCGCTAGCAGGGGGAGGTGTGACTCATCCCCCGTGTTCCCAAGAGCTACGAGCGCGTTCCTCCTCACAAAGCGCATCTTGCGTGATGGAACGTACCAGTGGTCTACCAGCTCCTCAAGTTCCTCATCGCTAAGATCAAGCACCTCTTTGGGCAGAAGCACGTCGCTAGCAGGTTCGAACGCAGCAACTGCCTTCCTTCCGGGCGGACAGGCTGCAAGACACTCATCACAACCGTAGATCCTTCCTCCGATCTGAGAACGGAGAGTCGCGTCGATGACGCCGCGTCGTTGGAGTACCGCTGAGATGCATCGTCTTGCATCGAGCACTCCTGGGGCAATAATCGCGTCCGTAGGGCAAGCCGGGATACAGTCGTTGCACGTGCCGCAACTACGGCGCATCGGTGTGGTCTGCGGCAGTTTGAGTTCGGTTAAGACCGAGCCGATGAGTATCCAAGGGCCGAATCTTGGAGTGAGCGCCATCGTGGATTTACCTTGCCACGCCACACCTGCTCGCAACGCTACTGCTCTGTCCAAGAGCCGGCTGTCGTCGTAGACAATCTCGACACGCTCCCCGCGACGAGATATATGTTCGGCTATCTCGGCAAGAATCGCGTCCAGAGCTCTGTATCGATCACCGTCTGCGAATCGTGCAACAGTGCGCTGAGGTGTAGCAACGTTCTTGTCAGCAAGACCGTACGCATCTCCAAGACCATCCCCATCTCTTAGGTACGGTGCAGCGACGACGACGATCGATGATGCCCACGGGAAGGACTCTGCCGGTGTTGACGCAAGGTCAGGACGGGCGAACGTAAATGAGAGTCCACCATGGAGGCCTTCTGCAACGCGGGCCTTGAGCTCCGCTGCTTCGGCGGGAAAAGGTGCCAGGTCTGTCACTCCAACCACCGCACCGGCCCGCTCGGCAATCGCAGTTAGCTCTTTGAAGACATCCATGTCGATACGATATCGGATGCTCATCGGTTTCTCAGCAGGAGGTGACGAAGAGATCGATTGCGGGACCGCTCATCTCCGAAGAGTATCTATGGCGGGGGGACGGGGCTCGCGGGCTCGCAGACCCCCCTCGCTCGAAGACTCGCTTGTCCCCCCTAAGGGGGGTGTCGCTTTACTTGACGTGACGGGTACAGCGGCTCTGGTGTTGTATTCCG
>CAYYGI010000079.1:0-6038 GCA_964471085.1 uncultured Acidimicrobiaceae bacterium | reverse complement strand
ATCAATGGTTCGTCGAGTCGCAGTCATCGCGCGACAATCCAAAGCGCGACTGGTATGTGTGGCGGGACCCGAAGTCTGACGGATCACCCCCCAACAACTGGGTGAGCGTCTTCAGCGGGCCTGCGTGGACGCTCAACAAAACCACCGGCCAATACTATCGACACACGTATCTGAGGAGCCAGCCCGACCTCAACTGGCGAAATAGCGAGGTTCGCGAGGCAATGTACGACGTCGCGCGGTTCTGGCTGGACCGCGGTGTAGACGGTTTCCGCGTAGATGCTGCTCACCAGATGATGAAGGATCCACTCGAACGTGACAACCCGCGGATACCGCCCGACTCCGAGCGAGTTTGGAAGGACATGGGGGAGTACGACAACTTCGTTCACCTCTACGATGTCGGGCACCCTGATGTCCACGAGGTGCACAGAGAGTTTCGCTCGGTGCTCGACGAGTACCACGGCGATCGGCTCTCGGTCGGCGAGAGCCACGTCTTCGATCTGGCGGAGTGGGCTGCGTACTATGGTCAGCGCCTCGATGAATTCAACATGCCTTTTAATTTTCACCTCATCGCTGCTACGTGGGATGCAGCGAGCGTGCGCAACACGGTTGAGAACGTCATTCACCACGTTCCTGAAGGTGCCTGGACCAACTGGCTACTCGGGAACCACGACGAACTTCGGATAGCAACCCGCCTCGGACTCGCTCATGCCCGCATCGCTGCTCTCCTTCTCCTTAGCCTTCGTGGCACACCGTTCCTCTACTACGGAGATGAGTTGGGGATGACCCAGACACCGATCGCTCCCGGAGAAGAGCGGGATCCGTGGGGAGAGAAGATCGACTTTCTGAGTCGAGACGGTTGCCGCACTCCAATGCAGTGGGAGAGCTCACACAACGCTGGTTTCGGGAGTGGGAAACCGTGGCTTCCTGTCAATGCGAACTACAAGAGAGTGAACGTCGAAGCCGAGTTGGATGATGAGGAGTCGATGTTGCATCTCTATCGGCGGCTCTTGGCATACCGAAAGAACTCGGCACCACTCCGCTCCGGGTCCTACGCGACGCATCCAGCGTCGACTGATAGCGTATTCGTCTTCAAGCGGTCACTCGAAGATGCAACGGTGCTCGTAGCCATGAACTTCACAGACGAGCCGCAAACCGTCAACGTCGGATCAGGCCGGGTCGTGGTCTCAACGGCAAGGCCGAGGGAGCGTTCGATCGGCCCCGAAAGACTCGTGCTATCCGAGCGGGAGGCCGTGATCGTCGAAATGGAGTGAGCAAACATCCGAGATCCGAGATCGCTCGACTGTCTCCTCTCCCCCCAACCACCCAACCACGTAACTTCCGTCTAAAGGGCTGCCTCGAGATCGGGGAACATCGGGAAATGCTTGACGTTGCGGGTGAGGAGTTCTGCGCCCTCCACTTCGGCCGTAGCCGCGATGAGATAGTCGATTGCAGATATGGAAGAGTGGCTTCGTCGGTAGAGGCGCGCCCACTCACCTGCGATCGTGGAGATCGCTTCTGTTACTTCCATGGTCACCAGGACGTCGAGCAGAGCCCTGACTGCGTGTCGCTCCTCCGATCGCATGCCAGCAAGGAGTTCGAATCTGGTCAACACCGAGCAGGCAGCCTCGCGTCGGACGACTGATTCGGTAACGATCGCCCGGGCGGCATCGTCACCCCTGAGATGCTCGATCAATACGTCTGTGTCCAGGAGTTTCATCTGGTGAGTCGTTGCAGTGAAGCCTCCCGGCGCCACGCGAGAATCTCCTCCATCTGCTCATCGCTGCGATCCGACCACACTCCGAAACTCACGGCCAGGGCGTCCTCAACGGAGCGTGAGGGGGCAGTGTCCAGTAAGGCCTCGTCGAGAATCCTTCGCACGATCTTGGACTTGGTGACACCTTCCTCTTTGGCCTTGGAAGACAGGCACCGTTGCTGATCTTCAGTCAGATATATGTTGGTCCGCTTCATACACCGCAAGCATACATCGTGTAAGAGGACCTGTCTACCTGTCTACCTGCCTACCCGTTGGATACGCCACGAGGTCTCCTGTCACCTGCAGACGTAGCTCCTGGCCCGGGCGAATGTCAGCATTCACCAGCGAACGGACTCGAAGGATGCTGCCCGAGGAGGTCCTCACTTCGAGCACCTGATCGTGGCCGTAGAACTCCCGAGTGAGCACTTTCACAGGCACTCCCTCCTCTTGGGAGAGATGTAAGCTCTCGGCGCGCACCATCACGTCGGCGGCACCGGTGAACTCCGCGAGGACCGGCAGCCTCCCGAGCTCACACTCCACATGATCGCCTTTGATGTCACCCGGCAAGAAATTGGCATCTCCCATGAACTCTGCCACGAGGCGACTAGCGGGACGACTGTACACCTCAGAGGGCGTTCCAACCTGCTGGATCGTCCCGTCGAGCATCACAACAACTCGGTCGGCCAGACTGAGCGCCTCCTCCTGGTCGTGGGTAACGAAGATCGCCGTGGTCTGAGAAACCTCAATGACCCGTCGCGTCTCTGCGCGCACCTCTGCGCGCAGTGCCTGGTCAAGATTCGAGAAAGGCTCATCCAGGAGCACCAACGCGGGGCGGGGTGCCAGGCTTCGAGCAAGAGTGACCCGTTGCTGCTCCCCCCCCGAGAGCTCGTGTGGGAAACGCTCGGCAAGGCTACCGAGCTGGACCAGGTCAAGCACTTCAGCCACGCGCGAGGCTCGTGCTCTCCGGTCCAGTTTCTTGAGACCGAATCCAACATTGTCTGTAACTGTCATGTGGGGAAAAAGAGCGAAATCCTGGGCGACCAAACCAATCTGCCGCTTCTCGGGAGGCAGTACTCCCTCTGGCCCATATATCGAGCGGCCTTGCATCTCGATACTTCCACTATCAGGGGTCTCAACACCGGCAATAATCCGAAGCAGCGTCGTTTTTCCACAGCCACTAGGGCCGACGAATGCGAGAATCTCTCCATCAGCGACATCAAGCGTCAGGTTGCTGACCGCAGTGACCTCTCCGAATCGCTTGGTGATGCCAACGAGGGAGAGAACCGGGGCGTTCGTGCCCAAGGATGGTTGGGTTTCAGCAATCATTGATCTACCTCCGCTGGCTTGGTGCTTCGTCCTGTGGCGGCGTTGGCGGCGCGCCCGGCCCAATGTCTCGACGTAATGGCGTACCTCAGTAGCGCAACGGGGATCAACCCCGTTACGACGATGGTGAGAGCAGGCAGCGCTGCGGCGGACCACATTGACTCAGATGCCATCTGCCAAACCCAGACCGCGAGGGTGTCGTACCCAAACGGACGCAGAAGCAGAGTAATCGGCAGCTCCTTCATGATATCCACGAAGATCAGGACCGCTCCTGTAAACATGCCGACGCGAACCAGGGGAACATGGATTCGGCGCAGCACTCTTCCAGGGGTGGCGCCTAGGGTCCTTGCAGCATCATCCATGCTCGGTGTGACCTTCTCTAGGCTCGCTTCGACGCTGTAATACCCTTTGGCCATGAAGCGCACGACGTAGGCGTAGATAAGCCCGATAGCCGATCCTGTCAGTATCAGGCCAACGTATACCCCCCAGAATCGATAAGTGAGATCGTTCAGGGAGTGATCGATCGTCGAGATGATAACCAGAACGCCGAATGCGACCACAGCTCCCGGCATGGAGTAGCCAAGGGTCGCTATACGCGCTGCCCCTTTAGCGACGCGGCTCGCGCTCAGGCGGACGCTGGTGGCGAGTACCACAGCCACGACCACTGCCGCGAGAGTTGCGATTCCAGCCAGCATCAGACTGGTGCGCACAAATCCCCAGTAAAGAGCATCGAAGACTCCTGGTGCACCCAGGTCCATCTCTTCGAAGACCCACATCACCAATCGCGACGCCGGGAGGAAGAATGCAACAGTGAGCACAGCAACACACACTCCTGTCGCCGCCCATGCAGATCGCCCTGTGAGCTTTATGGGAGTGATCCCCCTGTCGCGGCCTCCGGCCTGGTAATAGCGAGCTCGCCCCCGCATGCGGCGTTCGAACAAGATGATTACGAGAGCAAAGATCAGGAGAAGGCTGGCGAGCTCAACGGCGGCATCCCTCTCCCTCATACCAATCCAGACGCGAAACACTGCGTCGGTTATGGTAGGAAAATTCAAGAAACGCACAGCACCGATGTCGGTCAGTACCTCCATCAGAGCAAGGGTGAGTCCTGCCGCGATCGATGGGCGAGCCAGTGGGAGAACTATCCGGAAGAACGCCTCCCGCTGGCTAGCACCCAGAGCCCGTGCTGCTTCAATAGTGATAGCCGACTGCTCCTGAAAGGCTGCGCGCGCCAGGAGATAGACGTACGGGTACAGAACAAGAGTCATGACAAGGATCGTTGCTCCCCCCGACCGAATCTCAGGGAACCAGACGTCGGGGCCGAACCAACCGCGCGCTGCGGTCTGAACCGGGCCTGCAAAATCGAATGTGGCGACGAACACGAAAGCAAGCACGTACGTCGGCATGGCCAACGGGAGGATCAGAAGCCAGTCAAAGACTCTCCGTCCTGGGAAACGGTACGCAACCACCAGCCATGCCAGTCCCGTACCGAGCACGACAGTTCCAATACCAGCACCTACTACGAGCACCAGAGTGTTCCGGACCATCTCGGGGAGGCGTGTCTCCCACAGATGGCGCCACACATGCGTCGTCGGGGTCGCCAACTCCAGGACGACAACAGCGAGCGGTGCGCTCAGGACAACCGCTATGGCCATCGTAAGCACGGTAACACCCGCCAGCCTCCTCCGTAGAGGGCTGGCGGGTGTCACCGGGTCTCCTAAGGTCGTCTGAATCAGACTACTTTTTTGTTACTCGTGTCCGGCACGGTCGAGCAGCAACAGTGCGTCATCTTGGAGTTCACCAAACACCGCAGCGTTGATCTCGTCTCCTATGAAGTCACCCCACGCCGCGACGATCGGAACGGGCTCCTTAGCAGGGTTAGCAGGATACTCGAAGTTCCCGTCAGCGAAGAGGCTCTGACCATCGCCAGCGAGCCACTCTAAGAGCAGAATGCCGTTTTCGGCGTTCCGTGCATGAGTGGTAACACCGCCACCGGAGATGTTGACGTGAGCGCCTCTATCTTCCTGGTTAGACCAGAACAGTTGAACTGGGAAGTCCGGATCTTCGTTAAGAATCCGACCCAAGTAGTAGGTGTTCGCAATCGTGACATCACACTCACCAGCAGCTACAGCCTTCAGCAAACGCGTGTCGCTATCAATCCAGACAGGGTTATTCGCTACCCACCCGGCAACGACCTCCGCAGTCTTCTCTTCCCCATGGTCCGCAATCATCGCTGCGACGATAGAACGGGTGTACACCTTTGATGAGGGGCGCAAGCAGAGGCGGTCCCGCCACCTCGGATCAGCGAGATCCTCGATCGTGCTCAGCTCCGCAGTGTCAACCCTATCAGGATGATAGAAGAGCGTCCGAACACGTACGGAGAGTCCGAACCACTGGTTGTCGGGATCTCTCAGATGTGCAGGGATATTCGTCGTGAGTATGTCAGACTCAATGGGCTGAAGTAGGCCAGCGTCGGCTGACATCCACAGATACCCAGAATCAACAGTAATCAGCACATCGGCAGGAGTAAATCGCCCCTCCGCTAAGAGCCGTTCATGCAACTCGGCCTCTTTACCGAAGCTGAATCGTACATCGATACCGGTCTGCTCGGTGAACTCAACGAAGGCACCCTCCATGAGTCCGTAGTGCCGTCCAGAATAAACGTAGACAACCTCATCTACTTCGACAACCGGCGCAGGTGCGGGCTCAACCTCGGGTGCGGGCTCGGGCTCGGGCTCGGGCTCGGGTGCTGCCTCTTGCTCAACTGCTGCTTCTGGCTCAGGCTCGGCTGCCGGTTCGTCCGCGGCACAAGCAGCGAGAACTAGAGCAAAGACAGTGAGCAAAACAGCAGCACGAAGAGGTCTCGTGGTGCGACCAAATAACATTATTATCCTCCTAGAATGAAGTGCTGCCCTGCGTAGCTACTAAGGAAGGCCTTGCTTGCTTAGTGAGGGCAACCTAT